>CANBDL010000008.1 GCA_947367345.1 uncultured Alphaproteobacteria bacterium
CCCCCCCCCCCCCCCCCCCCCCCCCCCCCCCCCCCCCTTATTTAATGATACGCCGACCACCGAGATCTACACCCTAGAGTTCGTCGGCAGCGTCAGATGTGTATAAGAGACAGATTTACTATCATCCCTAATTGCATTGAATAGGGCTTCCTCCACTGTAATTAAATATATTGTTGGAGGGATCTCGAATTGTTTATGAGTTATCAAGTCCAATGATGCCAAAGCAAACCCTTGTGCATCTGTAGAGTTATTACGTAGATTGCACAGTAAGGTTTGCATTTCTTGATTTTCTGTGGCAGTAACATTTCTAATAACTATTTGCCCTACATATCGTGATTCCATGTTAGTAATTCTTTTACCATGGATACATTTTAACATTCGTACTAACTGATTAAATTCCATAATAACATTTTCAATATTTACATGAATATCAATCTCATCTAAAAATACACAGTTATCAAATAATACTTTAAAATCCTCCTCTGTCATTTTATGCTTCAATATATCCTTCATCCTATCATTTACACTGCAATATTGTTTATGTGGTATTTGATGTTTTTTAATGCCTTTATGAACGTTATGATATCCACATTGTTTCTGATGACTTCTGCTTTTATGCATTTGCTTATCACATCCCTCATCAACAGTTATATTAATAACACCATCATCATATACAGTTGGCATACAATTCACCATATTTTTACAAGCAAAAACTAAAGAAGCTAAAATAGCCGTATTTTTTATTGTTTTATTATCAATCATAAATATACTCGTTCATTAAATAATATTCTAAATTATAGCATGTTTTTGGGGTAATTCAATCCTAATAAATAAAAATACAAAATAATCAACACATAAACTAGCAAGAATATTATTAATTTCTTTCAAAATATTGTAAGCAATATACTGTAATTGAATTATAAGTTGTAAAATGTTTACAAACAAATTCAAAATCAACTCGCAGAAAAACATATAGAAAGACTGAGGGATATAGTAAAGCTTGAATACGGAAAACTAGATATAGCCTCTGCAAGCTTCAAGGCGTTGCGTAATATTATTGATTATGATGGGCTGAAGAGAAGGGTGGTGTGATTATGTGTTTCGATATAATAATTGTGGCAATATATACACATTATAGAATCACCTAATAGCCAATAAAGAAACTGAATTACTACAGAATTTACAAGAAAAACAGTATGCACAATTCAGTCACCACCAATTCTAAACATGATACTGCTTACAGAGATAAGCACTTTGATTGCTCTGTGTTGATTTTATACATGATATCATGGTGTCATGATAGCCGGAAGAGGAGGCGGATTGAGAAATATATGAAACCTGAGATGGCGATATGGCAATTTGCACAACACTCTCAAAATGCATATCGTTTTCACCTTCATCAAGCAAAGCTACAAGATCTTTCTATTAATTGTCACAACAACGGAAATGTTTTTAAGCTTTGATTTGTTTTCTGATACATAAGATGAATCGCTATCAGCGAGTACACCATATGCATTGATATCAAACCTACTAACAGAAACACCTGTTAACTTTCCCAGTCTATTATTGGTATGAGATATTATTTTTTCAGTTCTATTGCAGGCATCCTTTGTTGCTTCGTCTATCATTTGTATTCGTAGATTATCTAGTTCAGTATATCGGTAATCTGTTGAAATTGTGAAATATACATCTGGGTGTAATTTCGCATATTCAATTGTGTTTGCTGATATTTTTTCCGCCAAATCTACATCTGTGGTTTTTATTGTTATCTTGTCAACAACTTTGAATCTTTTTAGTACATTCATAGCCACTTGATTATCTAGATGTTTTGTTGACTCATCATTATAGTATCTATAGCTTGTTATATAATCATTGATTTGGTCTTGATGTGAGCATATAACCGATAATATTTCGCTTCTCTTGATTCCACTCTTCTCAAGATAAGATATCATTGATTCGCAATCACTGGTTCTTTTTGCGTTGATTGAGTTTAGATCATTTGTTTCGTTGTATATCGTAACCTCTATTGTGGCCTCATTGGATTTTACAACCTTACTACAGATCCCCCTTGTTGTAATAATATTTTGATGTAATGTAAATTTCTCTCTATACACATTAATTGCTTTGTTTGTTACAAAGAATGCCATTACTGATGTTAGCAAAAGAGAGATAGGGCCGCTTATGATTGGTTTATGTTTTTTGCTGCATGCATTTTCATTCATGATATAATCCCCTCCAAAACAAGTATGAGCAAAGACACGGAATGGCTAATCTCTAGTATACTTTGCTTACTCTCTAATTATAGCACATACATATTATAAAAACAATAATTAAATCTAAAAAATTTATATATTTACTTTATTTTTTTAAATGTTATGGTGCTACCTTTTTCGTTTTCAAAAATCATATTGTTGTTATGAAATTTACATACAAGTGGAATTTTTGATTCTTGTGGTATAATATCAGATTTATTGTAATAAAAAATGTTATATAATGCATGCTTTAGTTTAAACGATATATTTCTAGTCTCGTCCAATAATATCAGATCGTTATTTACTTGCCTTACTGAATAATTTATTATGTTGTTGTACGTATATCTTCCTATGTACTCATGTATATTAGATTGATTACTGAATGCATTATTTATAACTCCAAATTTAGAAATTGTTTTGGACATGTTTATATGGTCTTTTTCCTTTTGAATCCAATCTATATCATCAAATCCATAATACAGGTCAAAAAATTTGTACGAAAGTTTTTGTGCCAGTGTTGATTCGTTATGGCCTCCAACTGGGCATATTAATACAACGCCAATCTTCATGTCTGGGTCAAACCATATTGACGATGTTACGCCTAACACACCACCATAATGTCCGTGTATCTTGTGATCGCCTTTGTATGTTAAATTCATTGTCCCAAAGCCGTAAGACGCCTTTTGTACGCGATTTTTATTGAATGCAAAATTATTGGTATCAACTTCATTAATTTCGGCCATATCAGAAAGCATTAATTTATACGTTGATTCTGACATAAGCTGCTCTCCGTCTATTCCCTTGTTACATGTAATACATTCTAGGTATTTTGTCATATCGGAAATTGTAGTTGATACACCTGAGGAAGCTGGAAATATCGTAAAAACATCTGAATATTCAAGATTTTCAACATTATCATCAGTTACCCTGTATAGTTCGCCTATATCTGGCTTATATAATCCAAAGAAAGACCCGAATATTCTAGCAACTGCTCCAATGATGCCGTATTGTTTTGAGTTTAGAGAAAAATTTTTAAAATGAAACAGTATGTTGCCAAAATAATTGCTTCTATTATTTAAATTTTCTACTGAGCTATCATACATTCCCATCTGGCTAAAGACATATTTCTTTATCAACTTTTCGTAAGATATTCCTGCCTGAGCCTCTGCTATGTCATCAAGTAATCCGTATGTTATATTTTGATATGCAAAGTATTTATGGACTTGATTTGGTCTTTCTTTTGCATAAACCAACGTCTTGAGTATAGTTTCTCTTGGGTATCCGCATAACATGAAAAATGTTCCGTAGAAGCCTTCTATTCCAACTCTCATGCAGAGCAAATCCTGCACAGTTAAATCATTAGTTAAATTTTCGTTGGCTATTATGAGATCATCAAAAAAATTTGTAATTTTGGTGTTAATATTTATAATATCTTTGTCGTATAGTATTGAATACAATGCCCCTGTTATATTTTTTGTTACAGATGATATTGGAACAATCGTATTTGTTTTAGCATGTTTATGTGGGATCTTGTCATTGTTAATACATTGAGTTTTCGCAATTTTTCCGTCTATCACAAGACCATACATTATGTATGGAATACGTAATTCTTCAATAGCCTTTTTTGCATATAAATCAAATTCTTTTATGATCTTGCTATCTGATTGTTTATATGATTTATTAGACTCTTGTTCTGCTCTAGCGAATACAGATAAATTTGCAATCATAATCGATGGTATTGATAGCAAAAACGTTAATGATTTTGTGCGAAGCATTTCTGAGTTCTTGACAACGTATATATGTTAGAATTTTACCATAATAGATAAATTGTTCAGCATACACATGAATCTTAATACAGTAAAAGGTATATTCCTAATATGCGTTACAATAGTTTTGTCATTTATTCTTTTTATTGCGCGCAATGAATATATTCACAGGTATTATCTGGTTGTTGCACCAAATAATGATTTATATATTTTTGATAAAAAAAACTTAACTGTCAATATATGCAATAAAGATGGGTGTGAATTGATAGATACAAGGCTTACCAACAGAAATAGCATCAAGAATAAAAACGAAACACCAGAGAATTCAAAAATGTTTTTAGACAATTCAAAGCAAGCTCTTGAGAGCTCTTCTCTTGCTGTTGGTTTGGATCATAAAAACAAAGATTCCGATCTTGGCATTGGCTCTAATGCTGATTCCGAACACGATTCCAGTACAAAATTTGAATCAAAGTCCGGAGCTAAAAAATCAAACAAAAAATCAAAACGCGCCACAAGCAAGAAAGAGAGCAATAAAAACAATGTAAAACACGCAGAAGAAAATGAAGAGAGAAATGCAGAAGAAGATCTTGGCGTTAATTACGAGGAAAATAGCGGTGAGCCAGAATAAGGCAACCGCTAAATCATATTCATAAAGCAAACTTGTTTGAGTTATTTAATTTTTGAAGCATTCCTTGCTGTAATTATGTATGCAGGCACGCCCGTTGTAAACATAAAAGCCAAGAAAGCGAAACTCTTGAATTCTGTATTTACAAGAACGGCTATACAAAATACTAAAGCGAGTATCGTTATAAGATGATGCAATATTGATTTTTCCTTGTTGTTTATCATTATTTTTATGTAAGATAAAATAGCCAATACGTATAGTACGATATATACGACAACCGACATATCAACCACATCGCTTATTGCATTTGCATTCAAAAACGGTAATTTCAAGATACATAAAATGATTATTGTTCCAATCGCGCTAATCCATAGAGATCTAGCTGGGACATTGTACTTGTTAAGTTTTCCAAAATATTCAGGCATCATTTCTTCCTTGACTGCCGATCTTGCAATCTGTCCACTAAATAAAATCCAAGCATTAATAGAGCCTATACACATTACAAATGTCATGATGCCAACTATGCCTCCGATATTTTCTCCAAATAATTTCATCATGACGTGAGCAAATGGAGCGTCTATATTTTGCATCTGATCAGGTTTTATAATAGCAAATATTGATAAAGTATTGAAGAGGCTTATTATTGCAACAAATGATGTACCTACTATTATTGCTAACGGAAGAGTTTTGTTTGATTCTTTTACAAATTCTGCTGTAGACGTACATCCTTCCAGACCTGTAAAACCCCAAAAAGCTTTGAGAGCAGCAAGGAGTATTATTTTAAAGATTGACACATGAATCATTGACGCATCATAATTTGACTTCATGGACGTGATATTATTAAGACTCATATATTTAATAGCGCATACCGGTACGATTAACAGAGGAAGTATCTTGAATATTGTTAAGCATATTTCAACATTACTGGATACTTGAATTCCTCTAGTGTTTATTATAGTAAGAATTAGAACAATTGCAATTTCTACCATGAGTTGTGTTATTGGATTGAGATATCCAGTTGCTTCCATAAGATAGCTAATTGATGTAGAAATTATGATTGGATTACACATCCATGCTGCACACCAGTATGCCCAATTCATGAAGAACCCAGCTTTTTTTCCAAATGACATTTTGACGTATTTGCATGCAGACCCTGTAATTCCAGATCTTGAGCACAAGAAAGCAAATGTTACGGCAATCATGACTGCTCCTATGCCGCCTACTATCCATCCAACAAGTCCATAGAAGCCAAATTGCGCCAATTCCTTTGGTAATAAAAAGATACTCGATCCCAGTTCACAGCTTATGACTATCGAAACAAGCTGCCAGAATCCTATTTTGTGATTATCTTGTTGCATTTGTTCTTCTTGTGCCTCCATTGTTTTTAATTTACATAAACAAAATAATGACTCGTTTATTTTATCATATGTTTATGATATGCCCGATCTGTCTTGCAATTCCATTCATATCCAAGCCATACTCTGCTAGCTGGCTTTCTATTTGTATCTTGCAGACTGGCTCTGAACCCGGTGCCACAAAAAATGTTTTATGCAGCAATGATTGTCTATCGTCCTCATACATATTTTTTAAAAGATTCGCGCAAGATCCATAGAAGCAGCAGTCATCTATAAAAATAGTCTTGTCGTGCGAGTTTATCATTTCTGCAAGATATTGAATGTTATACTTGTTGTCGTAGAGATGTACTATTGTTGAAGAATAAAATATATTGAGATATAGTAGGGCGTTTATTGTATCGGTCATACATGATGCCGAACATATTACAAGGTATTTTTCACCTCTCCTAACGACATTCATGTTGTTGTATTTTTCGTACGTGATTTCTATCGGGTGTTTTTTTGGGTATCGTATTACCAAAGGCCCGTCACTGTATTCAGAAGAAAAATGTATTGCCTGGACAAGATCTCTTTCGTCTAGCGGAGATAAAACCCTGAAATTATAAAAGTTGTTAAACATGGACATGTCGTAAAGCCCTGCATGAGTCTTCCCGTCTCCGCCAGGTACACCGATCTTGTCAACGATAAATCTCACAGGTAGATTTTGTAAAGATACATCATGATACATCTGGTCGAATGCTCTCTGAAGAAATGTTGCGTACACAGCAAAATACGGCTTAAGGCCTTGACATGCAAGACCTGCAGCAAATGTTACTGCATGCTCTTCGGCTATGCCGACGTCAAAAAATCTGTCCGGGAATCTTTCGGCAAAATTTGCAAGACCAACGCTTGATTCCATTGCAGCAGTGATTGCTACAATCCTGTTATCCGACTCGGCCATCTGTAGAATCGTCTCGCCAAATATATTTCCATAAGTTTTCTTCTTCTGTACTGAAGATTTATTGCCAGCGCTATGCATTTTATATTTATCTTCTTCGGCTTCTTTATAGCCGTTACCCTTTTTCGTTTTGATATGTATTATAACAGGTTTGTTGTGCGAGTATTTTTTAACATTCTTGAATGTTGTTATGATTTCATTCAGGTTATGCCCGTCTACAACCCCAATATACTGCAAGCCAAATTCTTCAAATAAATTGTTGTGGAAACAGGCCGACACCATTTTTTTGAGAATTCTTGTAACGAAATTCATGCGTAACTTCTGAAAAAACCACTTAACCTTATTTCTCGTAATGATCCCGCCCCTCGAAGACAAAAGCTTCGATAAATGCTTTTGCACCGTACCAACTGAATTTGATATAGACATGCCGTTATCATTTAATATCACAATGAATTTGCGAAATTGCTTAAGGTTGTTTAGGGCTTCGTAGATCATGCCTCCGCTCATCGACCCATCTCCGACCAAATTTAATACGTAGAAATCCTCATGAGACAAGTCCCTGGCAGAAGCAATTCCTATGGAGGCGCTGAGAGACGTTGAGGCATGTCCGGCCATGAACTCATCGTACTCGCTTTCGCATCTGTTTGGGAAGCCAGTTGTACCGCTATCCTTGTGTAAGTTTTTCATGATATCGTATCGACCCGTTAGGAATTTGTGGGTATAGCACTGATGTCCAACATCAAAAATAAATTTATCAAGAGGGCAGTCGAAAACATAATGCATCGCAACTATTGTTTCGATTGAACCAAGATTAGACCCCATGTGACCGCCGTTTTCCTTAGTTATTGATATTATTTCTTTACGAATTACACGACATAGCTCTTCCAATTGTTCTATTGACATAGTTTTGATTTGTCTCGGGGTTTTTATTTGCCTTAGCATATTTACCGCATGTAAAGCCAATATCAGCATAATTGTATCACGTACTGTATACGGTAATTTAACGGCAAGTCCAGCAAACAACAAAATAAGTTATAGTTGGAAGATTTGACATGGTGTAACTGATATCGTAGAATCTAGTTATACGGTTAACTTGCTACGTAGCATATATGGTTTCAAAGATATATCTGGTTAACCCTCGCGGGTTTTGTTTTGGAGTCGAGAGGGCGATACAGGTTGCAAGACAATCAGCAATGCTTTATAAGAATGTATATGTCATAGAGGATGTCGTACATAACAGTCGTATTGCCAAAGAATTAAGCGAAGAAGGAATACATAAGGTTGCCTCGATTTCAGACGTACCAACCGATTCAACATTTATGATATCTGCGCATGGAATGTCTCCCAACATACTTAAGGACATAGACAAGAGTATAAATGTTATCGATGGAACATGTAGCATAGTTGCGACAATACAGAAAATGATACAGAGAGATAGATCTAACGGTAAAAAAATAATATTGATAGGTAAAAGAGATCACGCCGAGATAAGAGGCTATGTAGGTGTCGCTGACCACAAGGATGTATACGTTGTATATAGCGAGATTGACATAGAGCTCCTTCCAGATCTCAGCGACAGTCAGGTCTCCTGTTATTCTCAGACTACATTGCCTCACGATATTGTTAATAATTTATTTAAGGCTCTTCAAAACAAGATTCCTCACATAGAAGCGAAGGATACAGAAACTCTAAATGTATGTAATGCAACGCAAAATAGGCAAAACGCTATTATAAGCGTTGTACAGTCTTACTCTATAGATATGTGTATCGTTGCAGGGTCTGAGTCTTCCTCAAACACCTGCGCCCTGAGAGATACGGCAATTAAAAATGGTGTCCCAAACTCATTTGTTGTTGATGGCGTTAGTAATTTGTCACAAAGCATGTTTGATGGGGTAGGGGTTGTTGCAATATCAGCCGGAGCATCCTGTCCTGAGATTGTCGTACAGGAGATAGTCGAATATGTTAAAAACATGTCACCTGGTGTAATCATAGAAGAAATTGGCGACAAAGATATTTGCGCATCGTAGAATAATTTTAATCTTTGCTGTTCTTATAATACATATGTCCCATGAGCTAATTCGTATTAATAAGCTTGTAGCTATGGCTGGCCTCTGTTCAAGACGAGATGCCGACAAACTAATTATAGAAAGAAAAATCTCTGTTGATGGGATTATTGTATGTGATTTGGGCGCAAAATTCCCAGCAACATCAAAGATAAAAATTATCAATACTGGTAGCGACGATAATGTATCGTCTGTCGATGTATCGCTTAAGGAAACGAAGGTATGGATTTACAATAAACCTTGCGGGCTTGTTGTATCTCACAGAGACGAGTTAGGAAGAAAAACAATATTCCAAGAGATTCGCAAAGATATCAAAGAAAGAGTGATTTCTGTCGGAAGATTAGATATGCAAAGCCAGGGGCTGATGATCCTCACAAACGATGGTAACTTGGCTCATGAGATTGAGAGCAGTAAATACGATAGGGTATATAAGGTCAAAGTATTCGGCCAGATGAATAAAGATCTGGTAATGCAAAAAACAAGATCAACCATTGTTATCGAAGGCATAAAATATAACATTAAGATTCTAGATATACAACATGTTAGCGCAAGACAATCTTGGGTAAAGTGCTTACTAAATGAAGGTAAAAATCGCGAAATCAGAAGAATATTCTCTCATCTCGGATTTGTTGTTAGTAAACTCATCAGAATAAAGTATGGCCCGTACGATCTATGTGATCTCGAGCCTGGGGGAGTTAGGTTAGAGAAAATCATCAAGACTAGTAAACCCATCATCCGTCACGAACTCTCTTTTTGTTAAAGCATTTTCAATGGATTCTGTAATTGTTGTGTTAATATCTGGATCTTTTTTCTTGTTATGATTTTGACCTTGTGAACCATAACCTGAACGGAACTTCCTTGATCTTGCAAACTCCTTGTATAATTACGATAATGTTTTACAAATTCAAAAAATTCAACAAATATCTTGTCATTTTCACTTATTTCTGTTCCATCTATTCTTTCCAAAAATTTATCATCTGCTTGAGATGTACTTTTTAATTTGTTAAGTATGCTGTCTAAAACTGTAACTCCATAGTCCCACAAATCTGATCTGATGTTATTCAAGATTGAATCAACACATGTAGGGTTACCTTCTACAAAATATCTCAGAATATTACTAGAAAAGAGGTGTTCTGCGCCTTGTTCACTGCAAAAACCTTTTAATACCGTGTTCTGAATGTTTTGTATACCATTTTTGTTTTTATATGCATCCAAAACTATAAACAAATCTGAAATTTCACCTGGTAATGATAATTGAAGTGATTTTACTTGAGACAGTTTATCAATAAAAGTACAAATATTGCCTTCGTTATTTTTTCCGTATTTTTTGTAAATTTCAATATCACCATCATTACTTCCATACAAATAACCACATGTACAAAAGCAAATCAGAGGAATACGTGTAAGTATGCGTTTTATTATGTTATTTCTACGATAACGCGAATCTGTATTAGTCATGATATTTTTCAATAACAAAAAATAAAATTTATTAAAAAAAAATGTGCGCACATCTGTGATATGTCTAGATGTATATAGGTTTTTGTGTATACTGGATTGTATCAATAACTCATCACAAACTCATCACAGTGACATAAATCGACATACATTACATCATGCATCCACATATCACGTGAGTTTACATAATCCACATTATGCATGACAACCATAAAATACCGAAAGGCTTTTAAGATATTCTAATTTTTTCAAATTTTGTGAGAATTTTATCGTTAAAAGACTTGTGTTCTTTGTCGTTAAAATTTATGCTATCCCTGGAGTTTTTCATTACTAAGTTAAGAACAGCGTCATATAGTTCGATATACGCTATACGGCTTGCTTTTTCTATGTTTTGTTGATAAACTTTTTCTCTTTGTTCTGCAAAGTTTTCTATTGTTTTCTCGGCATCAATTTGAATATTTTTTGCTATCTCGTTGGCATCGAGAATCTCAGAATCAAGACTATTGTTTTCCTCTTCAAGAGTATGCAAAAGCCCATCATGATATATTTGCAGTTCAAGTTTTTTTTTGCTATAGCCATCTATATTATTTTTTATTTCTTCTATTTCTTTGTCTGTTGTAGATATAAGCGGTATAAGAAATTTTTTATGTAGTATAACTAAAGACAATATAAGGCTTACTAGAATGTAAACGTGAGCATCATTTAAAATCATCATATCACCATTGATTTTTAATCTTATAAACGATGGTATTTGCTAAGTCGCCTATTGTATTTTTTGTAAAATGCTCTATATTACGTATATCTTCGTATAATTTATGGCTGTACACCTTAAAATTCTCTGATGTTGCGTTATCAATCATTTGAATCTTATTTGTTATTGTGCTGGACGCGCATTCGTTGGCTTCTGAGATAATATTATTAATTTTTTCTTGTTTTGATTTTTTGACGTCGTCTATTCTGAGCTCAAGCTCTTTGTTTGATGCAATTGCAATGTTATTTTCTTCATTCATCGTGTCGATATATGACATTCTTTTTTCTAGAATTTTGTTAACTCTTGGTATAATGATTTTCTTGAGAAACATGGTCAGTAGTACAAAACACACGATGAGCCAGAAAATCTGAGAACAATAGTGTGTTGTGTCAAACTGAGGTAATGACGACGAGCTTTCTGAAGACATTTTAAAACCGTAAATTCAGCATTTATATGGTGTATATGATCAAAAGAACAATCAACATTGCCATAAGTGCTACAGATTCTGTAAATGCGAACCCCATCATAGCTGCGGATCTTAAATCATCCTTTGCTTGAGGGTTTCTTGCAACAGACTCAACGTAGCTTGCTGAAACTTTTCCAAGGCCAATTCCTGCACCAAAAAGAGCTAACATGCCAATTCCAGCAGCTAAAGCTTTATAAGCTAATACAACATTATCCATACTCAAATCTCCAATAATTAATGACCATCTTTGATTGCTTCACCTATATAAACACTGCATAACATTGTAAAAATATAAGCTTGTATGTAACAAACAAGAAATTTCATCAAAATCAGGGCAATGTTTATGATGATTGGGAACAATATGAAAGGCCTAAAAAATACATTTCCACAAGCAAATGATACCGCAAAACCGGCAACAATATCCAGCATTATATGTCCAGATATCATATTGGCAAAGAGACGAACCCCCATGCTTATGGGCCTGAACATGAAAGATACCACCTCAACAATCACAAGAACGGGGGCGATCGCAACTGGAACCCCTACCGGTACAAACCTTTTGAAATACATAAATCCATGCATATACAATCCAACAAAAATAGATGTAACGAATATGGCAATTGCCATTCCAAACGTTACTGCGATTTGGCTTGTAAAACAAAAAGAATAAGGTATTAGGCCTATCAAGTTTCCAACAAATATAAAAAGAAATAACGCCAATACATACGGGAAAAACAAAATCGACTTGCTTCCAAGATCAGGCTTCAATATTGCGCCTATGAAGAAGAATAATTTCTCCACAAATAGATTATATCTGTTAGGAACAATAGATGCGTATTTAGTCCATATATGCAATGTATAACATATTATAACGAGACTAATAACCATAAACAGTGATGAGTTTGTAAAGGATAAGTCGAAACCAAAAACTTTGATTTTAATCAGATCCTTGACAACAAATGAAGACATTGGATTTGTTCCAGACATATCTTTATCTTCTTTTGAGGGATTGCTCTACTCATTCATTCTAACATATCAAAAATTAAAAAATAATTAAAATTTAAAATGTCATAACGCAAAAGATATGCGATACATGGTTTATGAATTTTGAGAATATCAACAAAAGTGTTAGAATATTCCGTGTATAATTGTAGATCGCTTAAGGTAGAGATGAATTGGTTAAGGATGCTTACTACTCCAAAAGTAAAGGCAAAAAACTCATCAAAAAGCAAGGACAACTTATGGACAAAGTGCCCGGCGTGCGAAAACCTCATATATACAAAAGATCTTGAAGATAATTTGTTTGTTTGTTCATTGTGTGATCATCATTTCAGATTACCTGTACACATGTGGCATGATATTTTGTTTGATAACAAGGATGAAGTTGTAGTTCATCACCCAGTTAAAACCCTGGATGACCCAATAAGGTTTAAGGATGCCAAAAGATATAAAGATCGACTTCAAGACTCAAGAACTAAAACCGGCTACACTGATGCAGCTCATTATTGTCTCGGCAAGATAGACGGCAAGGATCTTGTTGTATTTATAATGAATTTTGACTTTATGGGTGGATCTATGGGTGTCTCGGTTGGAAAAACATTTGTAAATGCAACTGAGGATGCTATAAGAAACAATGCAGGATTCATATCTATAACTGCGTCCGGTGGGGCTCGTATGCAGGAAGGTATGCTATCACTCATGCAGATGCCATCAACGATAGCGTCCATGTCGTTCTTAAAAGAAAAAAGACTTCCGTTCATTAATGTATTCACAAACCCAACTACAGGAGGTGTATTGGCGTCTTTCGCAACACTTGGAGATATACATATATCCGAACCGAAAGCCCTGATAGGATTTGCAGGATCAAGAGTAATAGAAAGCACCATAAGACAAAAGCTGCCGGAAGGGTTCCAAAGAGCGGAGTTCCTGATGAATCACGGTCTTATAGATGCGATATCTAGCCGCAAAGAAATGAAGAAAACGATATCAAAATATCTAAATTACCTGATGTAGTAATGGATTTTCTATCGGAAGAATATGAAAGACTTCCGCTTTGGTCTGTTGTATTTTTATCTATTGGGATAATATTTGGCACAGAATTACCATTCAGCAGTTGGATAACCATAATAGATGTTTCTGTTTATACAATAATTTTTGCACTGCTTGCCATCTATATTCATAAATACATATCCTTGTATATTGCATCTCTTGTTCTTGGTATTGTTAGTATACAATCTAATGGTTTTAATAAAGATTTATGCATAACAAAGAAATTTATAGATCATAAGATAAAAACAGGGCTTGTTGGCAAAATCAAATCAATTGAGCAATCCGGACGCAAGAACATAATGCAAGTCACACTCTACGATGTTTGTGTCAAAAAATATTCATTCATCAAAAAATTAAAAATGGTGTGCAGCGCGAAGGTATTAAATGATGCGACAATCAATGATAAAGTATATGTATACGGAGAACTTATACCATTCAATACATCAATTATATCAGGAACATTCGATGAAAAAAGATATAATTACATACTTGGTATAGATGCAAAATGCCTAGGATTTTATTTGAAGGTTCTGGATAGAAATACAAGTAAAAATCTTCAAACAATAAGAAATACAATCAACGGAATAATAGAATCGAAGGCATCAAGCAACACTTCTGCAATTACAAAATCACTTCTGACGGGAGACAAAAAATCAATACCAAAACGAATAAGAAGCAATTTTATTAATGCTGGTGTTGCCCATATACTAGCTATATCTGGGTTACACATGTCTATAATCGTTATGATTATTTTTACCTTCATTAGAATTGCCCTACTTTATATCTCAAATATAAGCATATTCTCGAGAATCAACCATAATCTCTATGCAGCTATTGTTACAATATTGTCGTCTTATTTCTATCTTTGTATAGCTGACTTTCCGCAATCTGCAATAAGAGCATTTATAATGTCATCTGTTGTTTTGGTTGCTAAGGCATTTGGCCGAAATGCAATATCGATTAATAATATTATTTTTGCCGGGTTTATAACATTGGTTGTGCATCCAGCATCTTTGTTTTCCATAAGTTTTCAGCTATCGTATTTATCTGTTATTGGCATCATATCAACATATGAAATAATATCAAAGAAGATATACATGAGTAGTAGATTATATACATTTGTTGTATATTCAGTGATAACTAGTCTTGCAACATCAATTTTTACATTTCCAATTTCAGTAAGTACATTTAATCAACACAGTATAATATCTATTGCTAGTAATATTATTGTTATTCCTCTTGTTAGTTTATTTGTAATGCCTCTATTAATTTTATCAATAGCAACGTTTTGGTTTACAAATATCTTTGTAATTTTATACGAGGTTTCTGTAAATATTCTTTTGGCTATAACGGAACGAATGTCTGGGTTTTACTTGTCAAATATTGCAATGAAATCTATGCATACCACCAGTTTTACAATATTTATCTTAGGATCAGCAATATTTGCTTTGTGTATTACAAAAATTAGGTTCTCAGGGGTTTTGCTGTGGGTTGCATCAATTGCAATATACTCATGTGAGAAAAACCCAGATATAATTATGTGCGGCAAAAGTGATTTGGTGGTATTTGCGAAAAACGGAGTGCTATATACCAATTCAACAAGAAAAAATTTAATACAGACTGACAACATCAGGAGATACCTTGGAATATCTGCGCCACCAAGAAAAATTCGTATGATTACTAATCCTATACATGATACTTTGTATATCTATTTGGATAAAAAAAGAAAATCAATCGAAGGGGTGTATGCTGTACAAAAGCGAAGGCTGGAGCATCCATTATCGACCTCAAGACTCGCAAAAATACCTTGCAACATTTACTCTGAGGAAATTAACAAAATTATCGAAGAGTATTTTTGATTTATTTTCGTCAAACTCTTGTTGTTTAACATGCGCAACCGATGTGATCTCAACGTTTTTTAATCCACATGGTATTATCTCATCAAATAGACTAAGATCGTTGCATATATTTATTGCAATGCCATACATTGTAACGCCCTTCTTAACTCTAATACCAAGGAATCCTATCTTTTTTTTGCCAACAAAGCATCCTCTATTGATATCTAGTCTTTCTGCGGTGATTTTAAAATTGTCAAACAGGTAGTCTATCATAATCTGTTCCAAGATATATATAAATTTATCAATTGATATGGAGCTATGCAATATGTCAATTACAAAGTATGCGACAAATTGATTTTTGGAGTGTACAGTGGTTCTACCGCCTCTATCAAGAATATAGTATTTTTTATCTAGTGCTTTTGTGTTGTTTTGTTTGATGTCATGATATGACATGGAAGAGCGGCCAAGACAGTACGCGATATCACTTGGTTCAAAGACAATAACGCAATCATTACTTCCTGAACATACCTCCTCATGGGCAAAATGCATCTCGAATTCTGCCAAAGCAAAAGGTACAAGCCCTAAATTTATTATTTGTGGTCTTATGAAGTTTTTTTTTAGATATGGAAACACTATTCTGATTCTTGGGAATTAATATTTTCACCTATCTTGATAATTTTCACTTTCGCATTACTAAGGAGTTTTTCGCAATGTTCTTTTAATGCGATCGACATTTCATACTGATCAACAGCATCCTGCAATTTAATTTCATTTGATTGAAGGTTTTTCATGATTAACTTTAGGCGCTCAAGGGCATCCTCGAAAGATAAATTTTCAATATTATCAATTTTACTTAACATAAATCTTAAAACCACTTGTTGTGAATAGATATAAGCCAAGACCAGCGTTTTTCATGGTATATCTTTGTAAAAAAATGCGATACACAATTTTATGTATCGCAAAAACAAGTTTTTAACTAAGCAGCCGTCGCCTCGGTATTTACAACAGCCTTCGACATAACTATCGTTGCAACTACAACGTTTTTATCTTTGTAAGCGAATGTAACTCCATTAGGGAGCTTGATCATATCTATATGACACGAGTCCCCTATTTCACGGCCAGTCATATCTATGTGTAGTTTTTCAGGTATACTATCAACTTTGCACATGCAGTCAACCTTATACAACACAACATTCAAGACCCCGCCTCTCTTAATGCCTGGGCTCTTGTCCTCGTTTATAAATTCAACAGGGATTGCAACCTTAACCGTAGTATCTTTGGAGATCTTCTGGAAATCAGCGTGTATAGGTTCATCTGTTACAACATTATACTGTATGTCGCGTGAAATAACTTTAAATTTCTTACCGTCAATATTGACGTCGAATATTTGTCCAATGAAAGACGTTGTCTTGCAGAACTGTGTAATATTTTTTTTGTCAACCTGCACCAAGATAGGTTCGCAGTCCTTCCCGTATATCACTCCTGGAATACAGTTGTCATGCCTCATTTTTTTGGAAGCCCTTGTTCCACAAGACTCACGCTTTGTAATTACTAAATCTACCGACATGTTAAATCTTCTCTGATAATATCATGTAATAACAATTAATATTGTACCACATTGTAAGATAATTTTGTTGCATCAGCTCCGAGATTAATTTCAACAACGATATAGACGGTTTATTTCGACGTACTGAGCCAATATTGCAATTACCTGTCTTGTTACATGTTTTGCGCAACCAGTACAACAGCACGCAGCACAAATAATTGCAGGCAATCACAACTCAATATCCATCAGGTCCGATTTATCTATCGTTGTATTAATCTGATTTGTTAAATATGAACTTACCTCAACTTCCTGAGGAGCTACTTGTACTGAATCAGAATCAAACCACGTCTCTATCCAAGGTATTGGATGGGTCTTGATATGGAATTCTGGCTCCATCCCTATCGCCTTCATCCTTGTATCGGCTAAATACATAACATAGTTTGTAAGAATTTGTTCGTTGAGGCCAAGTATTGATCCATCTTTAAAGAGGTATTTCGTCCACTCAATCTCCTGGTGCACTACGTCAAGAAACAATTGTCTGACGGAGCTAGAGCATTCTGTAGCGATCTTTTGCCACCCAGTACCATCTCTTCCGTCAGACATGATACGTATTATGTTTTGCGTTCCAACCAGGTGCAGCATCTCGTCTCTAGCTATCAGCTTGATAATTTTGGCGTTGCCCTCCATCAACTCTCTTTCCGCAAATGCAAAAGAGCATGCGAACGAGACGTAGAACCTAATACCTTCTAGAGCATTAACAGCATTCAGGGCCATATACAAGGCTCTCATGTGGTCTTCAATTCTATAGCCGCAATCATGGCCCATACCAGAGCTTTCCATCATAATATTCATACTATACAGTTCATCGTAATATCTTGAAATACTCTGAGCCCTCTTCCTGATTTCAGCATTTGCAACTATATCGTTAAAAACCATATCAGGCTTTGTTTCAATGCCCCTGATTATATGTGTATAGCTGCGGCTGTGAACAGTTTCGCTGAAGGACCACGTTTCAACCCATGTTTCAAGCTCTGGGATCGACGCTATCGGAAGGAAGAGTATGTTAGGAGACCGCCCTTGTATACTATCCATAAGTGTTTGATACTTAAGATTACTAAGGAATATATGTTTTTCGTGCTGATTAAGAGACGAATATTGTACGCCATCTATCGTAACGTCGATCTCTTCGGGACGCCAGAAAAACGAAAGCTGCTTCTCGATAAGCTTCTCGAAGATTACGTACTTCTGCTGATCATACCTCGAAACATTCACAGGGTTTCCAAAAAACATTGGTTCAGCCAGCTGATTATTGCTTAGAGTTGAAAATGTCTGATAGCGCATCATGATAAACCTATTCCTTGCGTAAATTTTCCTCAGCGAATTGCCAATTTATACAGTTCTGTATAATTGAATCCAGGTATCTGCCGCGATCGTTACGGTAGTCTATATAGTAGGCATGCTCCCAAACATCAATTGTGAGCAGAGGAACAAGATTGTCAAATATCAGTGGGTTATCGGCATTCTGGGTATTCATGATTTGCAATTTATTGTCGTTCTTGTTTAAAACGAGCCATGACCATCCGCTTCCAAACAACGAGAGACCATTTTTCCTGTACTCGGTTTGGAATTGCTCCATAGACCCGAAATCTTGCGATACTCTTTCAAGCATATATGACGAAGGTGCAGATGACTTATAGCGAGCCAGAGACTTCCAGTAGAAGTCGTGATTCCATACCTGGGCTGCATTATTGTATATACCGTGATCAATACTATGTTTTGACTTTATGATTTCAACAAGAGTCTTGGATGCTATTGTGCTATCGTTCTCGGCAAATGCATTTAGATTGTTTACATACGCCGCATGGTGTTTTCCAAAATGATAATCGTGGGTCTCCTTTGACAATACTGGTTCAAGAAATTCTCCGCCATATTCTTTTGTTGCTATAAACATTGTGATTCCCCTACTCCTTTCAGCTATACCTTCTTAAGATCTATCGTCTCTTGCCCCTTGTTCCAATTGCAAGGACAAAGCCCGCCATTTTGCAATGCATCCAGGATGCGCAGTACTTCTTGTGGATTACGGCCCACAGACATATCTGTTACCATGATGAACCTTATTACATCGTCTGTATCAACTATAAACAATGCTCTGTCGGTAACACCTGAGTCATTTACTATACCTAATTCAAGCGATAACTCTTTCTTTATGTCTGATAGCATTGGATATGCAATATTATTAAGCGATTTATTATTTTGCCTCCATGCCAGATGGACAAATTCATTATCAACAGAGGCTCCAAGTACTTGTGTATTGCGCGATTTGAATTCGCTATCAAGGTCAGAAAAACCAACTAATTCCGTCGGACATATGAATGTAAAATCCTTTGGATAGAAAAATACAACCTTCCATTTGCCTTTGTAGGTTTCATTTGTAACAGATGAAAAAGCGTTGAGGACGTCCAATTTTGTTGCGTCCCCTCCGGCAACAGCAGTAAGGTTGAACTCCGGGAATCTATCTCCGATTGTAAGCATTTGGGCACCATGAAATTAGTTCAGTATAACAAGATGTTATCACAATCTCGCATCCAAAATTGCTTATGGCGTTATGTAGTACTCTGTTACTGTTATATGCTTGAGTTTATTTGTATAATGATATACATTACCAATGATATAGTTGTCATGCCGTATTTATATTGAACAATTGCCCGCAATTCCCGAAAGTCTCTTAAGCAATCATATCTCGATTGCCGCAATAGTGCATCATGTACTACCACCCTCATTGCATATTTTTGATTTTGTCTTTCAGCTCCACCAACTCCTTCCTCGATACCTTCACACACTTCAATATCGTTTCGTCGTCTATCCCAAGCTCCAACATCTTTGTCGCTGATTCTATGGCTGCTTCCTTTATGCCTTCTTCCTTGCCTATCCTCTCACCCTCCTTTAATCCAGCCTCTCTTCCCTTGGCCTCGCCAACAGCCATTCCTTCTGCAATGCCTTCTCTTCTTCCTTCCTCCCTTCCTCTATCCATACAAACACTTCTCTGTCCTGCCATCTTCATCTGGTATCCAATCATCTCTGTTTGTTCTATTTCTGATAGCAATGCCCAGTTGAATGCTCTTCTGGCTACTCTGTAGAATTCGCTCTTGCTGCACATCATATCTAGCGTTGCTTGATCCATTGTGTATGAGTATTTCATGAAGGAAAGTACGTAGTCTAGGTTTGTATTGCATTCTTCTGGTTTTTTATCGAATCCTCCAAAGTTAGCAACTGTAGCGTTTAGTTTGTCTGACAATAACTTCTTTGATTTATCTCCGTAGAATCTGTAATTTTCAACAAGTAGGTCTACATCTGGTACTATCTGCTTGTACACAAGCGTAACGATAAAAGTCTGAGCGAATTCAAAGAACTTGTTTATGTCTTTGTCTTGTTTTTCTTTTGAAGCTTGATCTTGGTAGTATCTGAATTGTGATGAGAATGCTCTGGCTATATACAAAAGCATTCTTGTGATGAAGTTTGGGTCGTCATAGCACTGTACCTCGATAATAATCGGATTGCCATTGTTTGTTACACCATAGAAATCAAACTTGGTTTCTTTTGACAATAACCCAGTTGCATCGGCTGTACACTCAACTCTCTTAATCGATTCCAATCTTCCGTCGAGTTTATCCGATATCAATGCATCAAGCAATAGCAATATCATGTCATCGTTATTCTTGGATCCAAAAACATAACAGGCTACAGCATCCTTTTGTATATTAAGCATGTTTGTTTCTGGATTGTATATGTCGTTCGGTATTCTTAACACGTCTGTATTTGATTTTGTTTTATAGTCTTGTTGCATGATATCGTTTTATTGACGATGTTTAGTTTGTTATATTGTAGCATAGAAAATCTCAATACTACAATACAATACCAACCACACACCCCCTCAAAAACGCCATCGCCTCATCCGGCAGCTTGACATTCTTCTCACGCAATGCATTCCACAATATATCCTTACATTCCTGAGGTATAACGTCTGAGGCGAGATAACTAACTATACTCCTGTCATCGAACTTGTCTATATACTTGGCTATAATCTTGAATAGCTCGATATACTGTTCTGCGGTATATTTGCAACATAGTGTATTGCGTATACGATCAGATGCATGAGAAGCTGGTCTCTCAAAATCCCAATAATAACTGCAATGCTCGACATCATGCACAAAATAAAGAAAGCGAGCAAGATAGAAACATATATACTTGAACATCCTGTCTCGTTGTTTCTCTGGCAAATCGGCTCGCCTCAAAATATTCGTCAGCTCACACAATATATCACTACAACCGCAGTAAGCGCCCCTGCCATAATCCAATGTAAAACAGCTCATGTATACGTTCTCGCCGCTCTGCTCCGGGTCGCCATGATCGATCCAGTACTGAAGCACGTCCATGTATTTATCGGCGTAAGAACCATACAGCTCTTTATTATCTGACAGCCCAGAATAATCAAAATTCTCATGAAAATAGCCTGTGTAATTGCACGGTCTAGAGCTATAACCTCCGCAATATTTATACATAAATAATGAGTCTTGCAAGCTTGTTTTCTTGTACGCAACCAATGCTCTCGACCCCTCTCGCTCTGCCATCATGCGCTTGACAAGTTTCTTTTTATACGAACCAGGAATATGTTCGCTGGCCATAAGTATTATAGAATTACGAAGACCATACATACTCAATAAATCGATCTTCTCGAGAATCATCTTCCTCGTCTTCTTATCTAGGTCGCAATAACATATTATGTTGCATAGTGTACGGAGATCAACAGAGTCAATATTTTCGAGGTATAGAGCCAGATCATCTTTTGTTATATTTGTGGCGCCCGGTTTCGACCTATTATTATCGGAAGGTTTCTTGCTTGGCATATCGAATTTAACATATTTAATCTTCTTGTGCTTCTTCCTCTTGTCATTCTTCTTTTTCTTGCCAGGCTTAGTATTATACTTAAAGTTCGTGAGGTATTTATTTACCGAATCCATACAGCATGGTTCCTTGCCTTCGGTACACTTGCCTTGCTCGCATTGCTGCACAAGAGGCTTCTTGAGTTTTTCCATGGCATCCTTAATGCAGTTGGTGGTCTTGCCATCCTGCATGATTATTGTTACAGCCTTAATTCTCTTGTCGTCCCTAGATGCATTGTGCATAGCTATATACCACACGCACCAGCTCCTAAA
This sequence comes from uncultured Alphaproteobacteria bacterium, assembly GCA_947367345.1. Classification (GTDB taxonomy): domain Bacteria; phylum Pseudomonadota; class Alphaproteobacteria; order RUG11792; family RUG11792; genus CANBDL01. The sequence goes on from CANBDL010000008.1 coordinate 22,317, forward strand.
AACACTATCGCCTTCTTGATTCTTCAGCAAGGTATCGAAAAAATCAACCAGCCTGGCACTTGAGAAATTTGTATTAAAATTTTGCGCACGTACATATGACCAAAATACATCTTTCCAGCCATAATTCTTCTGTATAAAATCAAGAATCTTGTTCAATTGTTTATCAGTATAATAAATACAAGACAAAAATCTCGCATGCATCAGGCCGCCAATATCGCTATTACAATGAAGATGTTCGTTGGGATACCCGTGCCACTTATGCCTTAGCAAATTCAAGAATTCTAGCGTCGGCAGATCCGCATCATATTCTGTGCGTTTATTTGCCTTATAGTCCTCGTACTCCTTAATCATCATATCTATTACAACGGATCTCTGTTTATCATTGATGTGGCAAGAGTGTAACGCGTTCATGAGATCGAGATAATTCGGCTTATACTCACCCTTCGATATCTTATCCATAAATACCTTGGCAACTTTCCGCCCAACTTCCTTGTCTAAATATTTGGCTGTAAGTATGTTAGACAGATCGGACGGAGCAATTTTGTCGAGATTTTCTATGACAAGCCTCTGGGCATGTTGATATAGCTTATGAGTATTTACAGTTATAACGGCTCGATCAGAAAGCATTATGTCGAAGAAATTCATTATAAACTCAACCGAATACTTGTTCTCATCCCCCTGGTAAGTTGCATTAACCTCGTCAAACAGGTTTACCAGGAACTCATAACTGACGTAACAATTTTTTGGGTGATAATCAAAATTTTCCACAAAAGCATTAAAAACCTTTTTGTTTTTGCTGATACTCATAATAAGATTAAGCAGATAATCAGTCTGGCTCTTGTTCAAAAATTTAGAATTCACAGCCATAAGTACGGGATCGTCTTCGTCAGATACAGCAAAGTTTTTTTGTATGTTGCTTTTGATGTGGTTGATCACATGCTCTGCTATTTTCTCTCTGGTTGCACCACTGATACTATCAAAATCTAGCATCTTGCATAGCTTTGATATGTTGAAGTGCTCTATATTCTTGAGCAATATACCCTCCAACAACTCCATAACTTTCTTGCCATATTCAGCAGAGCGCCCATTGTAACAACAAATAAAGTCATACAATATATCGGTTATTTCGGCAATTTCTTCTTTCTTGTAATCCTTACCAACTACAAACTTCTTGTTGTACTTAGCGAGAAGTTCCAGCGGTCTGTATTTCTCCTGGAATACATCTGAAGGTAGTCTCATAATCCTATAATACATCTGAATATTTGGCATGTATTTGCCTTCAGATATAATATCTATAAGCTTACCAGTCGCAGCTTGAAAATCCTTGTATGTTATTTTGATCTTGAGATTCTTTCGTTCTTTGTATGGCAAATCATAATTTATGACAAGCTTCTCAAGCTCTCTTACATCGTCTTGGCCCGCTTTGGTCTCTGTTGCTTTTATTTGCGCCGTCATGACCAGCACCAATAATGCAATTATTTTTATACGTTTCATTTTGTTTCTCCTTGCATAGATGTCACAGTGACGCCGCACCTATCCAAAAATCTCACAGCCTCATCCGGCAGCTTGACATTCTTCTCACGCAATGCATTCCACAATATATCCTTACATTCCTGAGGTATTACATCCGAAGAGAGATAGCTAACTATGTCCTTGTGGTCAAATTTATCAACGTACTTGGCGATTATCTTGAAGAGCTCAACATACTGCTCTGTGGTGTACTTGTAACACAGCAGGTTATTAACACGATATACGGCAGGCAGAGACCATCCACCAGCTTCGCTATAATAATATGAACAACGTTTGATGTCTCCGGCGAAATAGAGGAACCTGTCGAAGTAGTAGCACAGGTACTTGAACAACTTCTTTCTCTGCTTGTTTGGCAGGTCGCCTTGCTTCAAGATATCAGACAGTTCGCAGAGTATATCGTTACAGCCGCAGTAGGCGTCTCTAGACGAATCGCCCCAGCCTCCACCGCTAATCCCAAGCTTCATGTATAAGGTCTCGCCGCTCCTCTCGGGATCGCCCTTATCAATCCAGCTCTGCAGCACAGCCATGTACTTATCTGCATATGTGGAGTAGAGAGCCTTGTCGTTGAACATAGCGTTGTGATAGTATTCTTTGAAGTATGTTGCGCAACTCCATCCATCATAAGTATGTCTGTTACAGTCTTTGAAGATGTAAATTGCATCCTTAGAGCTTACTTGTTTGCAGGCAACCAAGGTCCTGGAGCCGATATGATCCTTCATAGCCCTCTTGACGAGCTTCTTCTTGTATGAGTTCGGCGTGTTCTTGCTGGTTATCAGTAGCTCAATGTCCTTTAGAACTAAGTATCGCTCCAAACTCTTGATCTTGCCAAAGACCATCTTGTTTGTCTTTTTATCTATGTCGCAATAACGTATGATGCGGCACATGATATTAAGATCAAGACTGTCTATGTTTTCAAGGTAATGCTTTAGGTTTTTGTCTGTTATTGCCTTGTGATTTACATAACAAAAATCATCTTTCAGGGGCCACTTGGCTATGCCGTCGAATTTTTTGTATGGTATATACTTGTCGGCCTCTTCATCGTACCAAGGTATTCGTCTTTTCGGCACTGCCAGGTACCTGTTGACAGATGCCATACAGCATGGTTCCTTGCCTTCGGTACACTTGCCTTGCTCGCATTGTGGTTTCAGGGGCTTCTTGAGTTTCCGGATTGCTGCACGAATAAAACAAGCTGTGTCTCCGATGCTCATAATCTTCTTAACAGCTCTAATCCTCTGCTCGTCCGTGGCAGAATTATGCAGGGCAACGGCCCAGACCCGATTGTCAGACTCCAAAACCCTGTCGAATAGAGCCTGCAGCTGCTTATCTGTAACGTGGTTGCCGTAGAGATGAGAGCAGAGATGAGCTATGAATGTTGTGTTGAGGTTGCAGTTTTTGTTAACGAAATCCAGGGCTTGCCTGCCTTGATCCTTGGTGAAGTACCTGCAACCACACATAATATGAGCAACAAGAGCATCGTAACCAAATTCTCCCACAATAATGTCTTCGTCATCATATCCATGGAGCCTGTGTTGTTTACCATCATGCCATCTATGCGATAATAGATTGCTGTGTAACTTCTCTATTTCGCCCATAATATTTTTATCGTAGACCTTTGTTATCATGTCAAGTATGACGGACCTCTGCTTGTCGTTTATATATATCGAATACATTGCATATATGAGATCTGTAAAGGTTGGCTTGTAGCTTCCGTCAGTTATTTTTGTGATGAAGAGGGCCGCGACCTTCTTGCTGACATCATCACTCAGGTATCTTGCAGTGAGTATTTGCGACAACTTGCTCGGGGCGATTTTATCGAGGTTCTTGATGAGTAGGTCCTGAGCAAGCCTATGTATTTTCTCTGTAACAGTCGTAACGTCCGTCATTCTACATGAAAACAAATCGAATACACATATAATCAAGTCGGGATTATACACTCCGTCTTTCCAGCTGGTCTTGTCTAGAGAGTCGAACATTGACCGCAAGAAGTCGTAGCCGATGTTGTAATTTTTTCCACATGCCTCCATGCAATAAACAAACCCGCTAATTGTGTTATGGTTGGCTTTGATGTACCCCAGAATGTATTCCGTCTGATCTTGGTTTATGTAGGGCGAAGACAGTATGTTCGCGATTTTGTAGATATCCGGCTTGTACTTTTTGCTCTTGATACGATCTAGAACATACTGCGCGATTTTGTTACACGTTGATTTGTCACACCCGCAATAACCAAGCTTACTGACTAGGTCATTATCCGTGAAGTGAGAAATGTTCTTGAGTATTATCTCGTCGATCAGCTTCATGACCTCAGCTCCATAGTCTATGAAGCCCTCAACCTTGTCGTAATCGCACGGAATTGATTGTCCTTTGTAGTACTCCACATACATGTGTGAATATCTGTCCTCAATCTTCATCAAGATATCGATTACATTCTTGCTTAGCGTGCTCCGCTGTTCTACTGGAATTACTTTGTTGTATTTCTTGAGGGTCTCGAGGAGCTTGTATTCCTTGTTGAATGTGATGTTATGGCTATACTCATAAGATATTTCATCGAAAGCAGTAATATCCTGGATGTATAACCCAGACGAGGACATAAGACTAACCAACCTCTTGAGACCTGCCTTACGATCATCTCCTTGTGTTTTACGATCTGATAATATCTTGATGAGCTCTTCCATCTCTTGATTAGCGGTTTTGTTTGTTTGGCTTGCTGTTGAATTACATGCAACAGTGCTCATGGTTTCTGGCGCCAACAAGGCAAGCATCATAACAAATATCTTAATGTACTTCATTGTTTTGTGCTACTAATTTTACCAATAAACTTTATTTCACCATTACCCTTGATTAGCTATACAGGCTGACCAATAGCGTTGCGATTGACAGCATAATCAGCATATGATGAAGCTCCATGTTTTATTAAGTGTGAATATGTTGTGTTGTCATTATTGTAGCATCGTGATAGTTAATTTTGTGTATTAATTCGTATTGTAATTATCTTATCGCCTTGTGTCTACTAATACAGAGTCCGACTCCAATATGCGCGCCTATTCTTTTGGATACATTGATGCAGTACTTGAGCATTAAGCCGCATTGGAATTGTTCTTTTAAAGCCGCTTTGCATGGTGATTGATTTGTTTTGCCGCCCCACTGATATAAATTAAACTTACCAAATACAGATAGTATAATGTGTGGCTTGGTTTTCAGTAATCTGGCGAAATCAATGTCTAGACATGCAATAACGCCAACTGGAAAACACCAATATTTGTCGTTACAATACCCGTCATGAATGCGTCTCGCTCCTACATACCCACCAACATTGCAAGATATACCTGAATATAGCGTGACTCCAATCATTAAGCCGCCTGATATCGTTGGTATGTTGATTTGATTTGTAACATGCTTGCATGCTGTTTTTTTATAGTATAACGGGAAAGTACAATCAATAAATCCAGATATTCTTATGTATTTATTGCAATTTACAGCAATTTGGCCAATGATAATAATATCGAGCCTTGGTGAATCATATTGTATGCAGTTGGTGTGGTCATATGGTAGCTGAATATTTATGCCAAGAGTTTTCGCGATCTCTGTGATGCGTTTTAATATATGCATTGTGTGTCATCATTGGATGCTTGTTGAAGCTTAACAAGAGTTTGCACTGATAATTCAATGTCTTTCTTTATGTTGTCGATATCACTCTTATCTGTGTCTTGCTGTAAGGTTTTTTCTAGGTCGTTTAGTTTTTGTGATACTTCTTCAAGCGATTCTTGAATATTGGCATTATTAGATATTTGTATTTTTTTGATGTATCTGGATAGTTCGTTTGTTAATGTGTGTACATTTACCTTGTTGTCTGTAGTATCTATATTGGTATTTTCTCTATCATCCTTATTAGAAAAAACTCTTTTGATTTGATCCTGTATATTTTTTTGGGTAATGTTGTATCCAGATCCTCGTTTAGTTATCTTCTTATGTATTTCCTTTGCTTTTTGTATTTCTTCTGGTGTCAATTCTTTATCATTTTGTTTATGTAAGTATATGTGAATAATTTTTTTTCTGAGATTGTCCAATGTATTATAATTTGTGTTGTCTTTGTCAAAAAACTCACCAACAGGTCCGATAAACTTGTCAATTTGTTCTTTGTACTGTTTCACTTCGTTAGCATTATTCATAAATTGTTCGCTAGCATTTTTCAGTAAGTACGACCACAAGTTCTTTGCAATTTTTATTGTTTTTGGATCTGTGATTGTGTTTGAACAGCATAATGTAGTTATGCTTAACATCAAAAATGTTGTAAATCTACGATAACTATAATTCATTTTCGAGATCCATAAAAACTATAATCTCTTTTGGCTTCAGAATCATATGATCCAAGCCTGACTCCAATCTTGAATCTCGTAACACAGTCATACGGCTAATAACATCCTGCTACGATCTTAAATTTATATCAACAATATTAACTATTCGCAACTTATGCAATAAAATTGGCGTCTTAGTGAAGTCAACGCCAATCTGCTATAATAAAATCAATCGATCTCATATACAAAAAATCATGCCATACAATCACAAATCCATAGAGGCGAAGTGGACAAATAAGCTCGCATCATACGCAACCCACAACGACAAGCTGCACAAGAAATATTACGTATTGTCGATGTTGCCTTACCCATCAGGCAAGTTGCACATGGGGCATATACGTAATTACACGATAGGTGACGTGATTGCAAGGTACAAGAAGCTGCAGGGGTACGACGTAATACACCCAATCGGCTGGGATTCTTTCGGTATGCCGGCTGAAAATGCTGCAATAGGCGGTGGTAATCACCCAAAGACATGGACCGAGCAGAACATAGCCCACATGAGGCAACAGCTCAAAACCATGGGTTATATGTATGACTGGGGCAGGGAGATCAGCACATGCTCAGACAACTACTACTCGCAAGAGCAGAAAATTTTCCTCGAGATGTATCGCAAAGGCATAATATACCGCAAACAGTCCTATGTAAATTGGGATCCAGTGGACCAGACAGTCCTGGCAAACGAGCAGGTTATAGATGGTAAGGGCTGGAGATCAGGTGCGCCTGTCGAGAAGAAGCTCCTGGAGCAGTGGTCCGTCAAGATAACAGATTACGCAGAGCAGTTGCTTCAGTCTCTCGAGGAGCTCAAGGGTCACTGGCCTGACAATGTAATTAAGATGCAGGAGAACTGGATAGGCAAATCGGTTGGTGCCATGGTGGATTTCCAGATCAAGGACTCAGACAAGAAGCTCCAGATCTACACAACCCGCCCAGACACTCTCTTCGGCTCGTCATTCGTAGCTATATCTGCTGACCACGACCTCAGCAAGGAGTTGGCGGCCGACAACGACAAGATAGCCGCATTCCGAGAAGAGTGCAAACAGATCGATACAACGGAAGAAGCTATGTCTAAGATGGAGAAGCTCGGCATAGACACGGGCCTCAAGGCGATCAACCCGATTACAAATCAGGAGATACCTGTATACATAGCCAACTTCGTGCTGATGGATTATGGTACAGGAGCCATCTTCGGCTGTCCTGCCCACGACCAGAGAGACCACGACTTCGCTACAAAGTACGGACTAGCCATAACTCCAGTAATAGAATGCGGCCACGACTGCTCCAAAGAGCCATACACAGAGGACGGCCCACATATAAACTCAGACTTCCTCAACGGACTCAATACAGCCGAAGCAAAAACCAAGGCGATAGAGTGGCTCGAGTCTAACAATGCAGGTCAGGCAAAGATAATGTATCGCCTGAGAGACTGGCTTGTATCACGCCAAAGATACTGGGGCTGTCCGATCCCAATCATACACTGCCCTCATTGCGGTATGGTAGAGGCAGAGCTCCCAGTTCTACTACCTGAGGATGTTACAATAGACGGCAACGGTAACCCACTTGAGAAGTCCAGCTGGATCAATACAAAGTGCCCAAAGTGCGGATCAGATGCCAAGAGAGAAACTGATACACTCGATACATTCTTCGAGTCGTCCTGGTATTATCTACGCTACCTGTCACCTTATCACGATTACCCATTCGAACAGCTTGTGGCTGACCACTGTATGCCAGTTGACATATGCATAGGTGGTGTTGAACATGCAGTACTACACCTGCTATACGCCCGCTTCTTCATGATAGTACTACACGAGCTCGGTTATATCTCTGACAACAAACCTCCATTCAAGAAACTTTTGACCCAGGGCATGGTATGCCACAAGCTCTACAGAAATGAGCTTGGTGATTATGTCTATCCCGATGAGGTTATAAAAAAAGACGATGGCCTGTTTGACTCAAACAACAGGAAAGTAACAGAACTGCCTTACGAGAAGATGTCCAAGTCCAAGAAGAACGTTGTGAGCCCTGACGCAATGACGGAGAAATATGGCGTCGACGCAATGAGACTCTTCATACTGTCCGACACCCCGCCAGAGAAAAACTTCGACTGGAACGACGATGCACTTGACGGCTCATGGCGCTTCCTGAATCGTATATATAAATTGTGCTGCGAGCTTGGCGTTTATGGAGACTGCAACAATAACGATATATCATTTGGAACAGGAGATGGACTAATCAAGACAGCTCACCAGTATCTACAAAGGGTCTATGACTCGTACGATAATATATCTCTTAACAAAACCATAGCTCTCTGCCGCGAGTTATTTAACGCGATCGAGAAGGATTGGCGTGGCTGCATCAAAGAGGTCGTCTTCGGAGCCCTCGACATATTCGTTATGTCCCTGTACCCCTTCTGCCCCTTCATTTGCTCGGATATATGGTCCTTGCTGCATGACGGAGAATTTGTACAAGATACATGCCTTATACCTGTTGACTCTGACCTTGCCTCTGTTAATAGCGTTACCATAGTAGTACAGCTCAACGGCAAAACCAAGGGCAAGTTTGAATGCTCTGTTGACTCCTCTGAAGATTTTCTCCGTTATGAAGCCGTTAAGTTACTTGGTATTGATACTGGATCTGTTAAGAGATGTATTGTTGTGAAGGGAAGATTGGCTAATGTGGTGGTGTAGATGAATACATGATACATTGTGTATATACAATACTTACGTATATTATTATGAATAATATATGACTGTGATGATTTATGCAAATATGTCAACTATGAACAATTATGTAATCTCAAAATTGATGCCTTACTGATCTATTAACTATTTTGTTGGAACATATGTTACAATGTGCTTGTTAATATGTATTTTCTACTACAGTGGTTTATGAATCTTAATTTTGTTGTACATTTTGTTGTATGTATAATGTTATTTATGGATAGCATCTGTATTAATTCACTTGGTTTAGAAGCTATATTACGAGATGAAGTGTTGCAAATATTGCAAAACAGAGAAAGTCATATAGAAATATACAATGGTTTAACTGATTTGCCGATAATGCCACCAAATAACCAAGTTGACGATAATGCAGATAATATGAATTTATATAACACACTAATTGAGCTTGTAAATTTTGGTCAAATGGTTGATGAAGTTGGTCAAAATGTGAACAATTTTTATGATGCAAATGATCTTAATAATGATGAATCACAGCAAATGCACCTTATATTAAGGCAATGCGTTGAAAATGTTGTATCACGAGAAATGATAAAACTCATTTTGACAGAGATGATTGTTAGAAGTAATCGTTTAATTGAGCTTTGTAATGCACTCAATAATGGCTTACAACTTCATCATAACCATCGAGATGTTTTTGAGATTAATAGGAATAAATTTATTTTTCTAATAAGAACACTTTGCTATTTACATGGTTACGATAATATATCGCAAGATAATGTTAATGTTTTGCTTGATGAATTACGTGATAACCACTATCATATATTGCAATATATGCAAGATGATGCCACAAGTATTGTGGTGCAAAAAAAATTTGAGATACCGATCAATAAAAATTATATATATGACATGTATGATAATATGTTAGGTTTAGATGTATGTTTCTTCGATAAAATTAATAACTTGTACGATGACATTATAAATAGTTTTAATATGTTTTTTAAAAGATACACAAAAATACATGTGTTTCTATATAATATTGATTGCTTTATGTATGACAAAAGTCGTGCAATCAAGCATGGCAAAATATGTTTGTCTTGTCATCCGATAAAATTGTGTTATTTAGATTCCATTTCTACCAAGAATAATCAGGTAAAAGTTTGTGATTCATATTGTTCACTGTTGAGTGTATTCTTTCATGAAGGTTGTCATTTTTTAGAACATCTGTATAATCTCAATGGTCATGCGTATTCGTTGGTGGATTTATCTAAAATATTAAACGTAAACGCAAAAGTTTTTGACAAAGCTGTTTTGTCAAATAAAAAAGAGGCTCTGAATATACTTGGTTTAAAACTTGCGCAGAACAGAATTTGTTTTTCTTATTTTTGCGAAAATACACTTAATGTTTATAAGGACAATAAATATCGCATCTCTCATGCGTGGTCAGGATTGTTTCTCAAATTTGTGAAAAAATTTTATAAAAACGAATTAATTACTATGTTCAACGATAAATTTAATTTGATACAGAAATCTGAGAATACATTAGTTTGTTTAAACTTTAACTTTGGATAAAAAATGGAGGTTAACATTAAAATGAATATGATATTGCGTAATTTAATTGTTTTTATATTAATATTGAATTACTTTCCCAATTCTTTAAATGCAATGTGTTGCTGTAATCATAAAAAAGAGCAAGATTCTGGATATATTTATTTTGAATTGTATAAAC
>CANBDL010000009.1 GCA_947367345.1 uncultured Alphaproteobacteria bacterium
TCATTGTTATTGATCCATATAACTAATATGGTTATATTGTATCAGATGTTAGGGCTTTTGGGGTTGACAGTCTCAAAATATCGCTACCAGGATTGCATGTAATAGTTTCTATGTCTATATTCTCGCATGATATGTTAGCATTATTTTCCCCATGTGATCTCATGTAACTTAAGAACCTTAAACCGGCGCTATTCTTGTAGTTGGCAGCTCTTCCTTTATCAGAATGCAGGATTACTGTATTAAATGGTAGATTGTACTTATTGTCTTCATGTATATCTATAATATCAGATTGCACAATGAATAACTCTGGATCAATATCATTTGCATTTGTCATGTAAAAATTATTCTCAACGCTGACTTCGCAATTTAAATCTAAACAAATCTCTATTCCTAGATGTTTTTGTATGTATTTCTTGATATTCGCATTTAATTCAGGATGTACAATTTTATTGTATCCATCTCCTGGGTCATAGGTATATCCGTGTTGGAAAATTCCTTCATTATATTCATTAAAATAATTCTTTTTATTGTGTGTTATTAATGTTTCTCCATTATGTATAACAGATGTTTGATTTTGAAATTTATAGAATGCATTGTTTCCTAAATTTTCAATTTCTGTATTTATGTATGCAATAATATTTGGAACTAAGTTAATAATTCCATCTATTTCATATATATTTGCTAGTCCATATCTGTTTAACAACTGATTTGTAATATATTGGAGAATGAAATCATTCATACTATACTCATTATTAAATGAGTTATATTGTGCAATAATGTTTTGTAGTAGCATAACAAAATCGTCATTTTCCAAATTTTCTTCATCCATAATGCATTTTAAATTATAATCAATAAGATTAGCTAGTGTTTCAAAACACTTATAACTGTTTTGATCTTGCAAATACTGTCTAAATTTCTCTTTTTCTTCCTCAATTTCATCCTGGTTATCTATTCTACTCTTATACAAATAATTCACAACAAAAAATACATTCTTATATTGACTTGACAAATTCCTCAACATATCATCTATATCTTGTTTTGTTACTTCTTGCTCTCCATCTTCTGCTACTTCATTTATTGGCTCTAACTGAGACCAAAACATTTCATCGAATACTACAAATGTGAGTTTGTCTTTACAATTTAACAGGTAATCATTTAATTTTACTCTTATTTTTTCTAAAACATCATGAGTTACCATGGTTGTAGTAAATCCATTATAATCTGGCGTGAATCTATTTATATTTATGAAGTTGATTTTATTATTGCCTTTTATTATGCCTAATTCTGTGCTATCTACGCAATCATCATACTCTATATGGCATCCATGAATTTCTTTAAGTTGTTCTAGTTGTTCATGATATATTGGGCTACAGTAGTAATCACATTCCATTGCATTAAACAAGCCATTTCTAAAATTCTTTAGCCTATCTATAGCATCTTGTTCTTTTAAGTGATGATTTAAAGGTTGACGAAGATATTTCATATGATATATACTCTTCGCTTCTGGTTGTGCTGAATGAATATAAGGTATATATATTGTATTAAACATCAATACAATATACGTGAATAAATATAGTATTTGTGTCATATATTTATTAGTGCTAATTAGGGCGTCTTATGATAATTATCATTCTATCATAAATTATGCAGTATACGCAATCGTAAAAATATGAGTTTTAATAATTGACATGTTTTATGTATGTATGATTATTTATTTTTTAGAGAAATATTTGCATTTATTTTTCTACTCATTGAATTCGCAAATTTCAAATCCAGCTAAACATTGATATTGTGTTATATTGTTCCTCTGTAGTCTATATCATTAGATACTATTTTAATGACTTTATAAGAAAAGTTCCTTATTCTTGAAGATTTATACTGCATATTGTGTAAACTAATATTCATCCAATAGCGCGACTATGCTAGAATATAAGCATACATTCAACCACATTAATAAGTCTGTAACATGCAGCAAGACAATAATTACACGACAGGTAACATATCCACATCAATCATCGACCCCAAAAACGATGCACTATTCAAGCTTATATTTGGCAGAGAGTGTAACAAGGATCTTCTCATAAGCCTCATTAATGCATCACTATATGGAAAGATAAACCCTGTTACAGATGTTGAGTATATACAGAGCGAGAAAGAGATAGGACTTATAACTCCCGGTACATCAAGAGTAGATGTATCATGTACAACGACAAACAATGACAACTTTATAGTTGAAATGCAGAAGTCACGTAGGGACTTTTTCATAGAAAGATGTATGGTATATAACTGCTCCATGTATGCAGGGCAAAAGGATAGAAAATACATTAGTATGCATGACATAGAAGATAGACTTGTGGATGATAATAGTACAAGTGGATATGTGAATATATATCCTGTAAGGCTCATAGGTATACTAAACTACATACAATTCCCAAATAGACCAAATCAACATCTATCACACTACAGACTAATAGAAGACAACAGCCTAGATAGAGACATAGATCCATTGTCATTAACCTTTATAGAGCTGAAGAAGATAAAGTATACAAGCCCTCAAGATATAAAGACAGATCTAGACAGATGGATGTTATTCTTCCAGCATGCCAATCACATGACAATAGACAATTTCCTGTCATATGTAGGACAAAACAACAAGCAATTCGAAAAAGCATATCAATTGCTTGAATATAACTCATATACACAAGAACAGAGAAAAGTTATAGACGAGGCAGAGGAGGGAATATCAATAAAGATAGGCGAGATTAATGCTGCAAGAGAGGATGGGAGAATGGAGGGAAGAGAGGAAGGATTAAAAGAAGTAAAGAAAAAGAATGCTATAGAAACCGCGAGAAGGATGCTTGCAGATGGCATGTCGGTTGATATGGTTATGAAGTATAGTTGTTTGAGTGAAGATGAGGTAGAGAAGATAAAACGTAATCATGAGATAGATTAAAATACATTCGATATCTAACTATGATGATTTGATATCGAGTGGCTAATTTATCTAAAAATAATTATATAGGTAAACTTATGAGTTATTACCTGTATATATTAAATTGTGTATATCATTCTTCATGTATGCATTGTTGTTACAAATTACATTAGGCGGTGCACTGGATACTATGATACTCATGGCATAGTCTAGATATGACTTTTTGAGCTCTTCTGTTAGGGGGATCGGGCGGATTGATGTGGATGCCGACACTGCATTCTCTCTATCTTTCTTATTAAAAGTCATATCTTATACTACTAGACACCACAACTGATGATATTTTAACTTATTGTTTGTAAGTGGGTCAATTTTGCCCCCTCCCCACCCACCTTTTTTTATTGGAGGAACTGTGGATGGGTTATTGGGGTTTTCGGGGGTTATTGCAATAGGGATAGATAATTGTGTTGTAATTGACGTCCTTGCTCTACATCATCTAGATATTGCTTAAAATACTTTTGATATTGTTTGTGATGCTCCATTGATAGTTGCATAGATTGTTGTTTTTTATAGTATTCGCGCACTAGATGTAATGTATAAAGTAGTTCAGATTGCAAATAATAGTTAAAATTGTTGTGTCGTTTTAAGTCGTCATAGTTTATTAACCTTTCATCATACAACCTTAATCGCTTGTAATTATTTTTCTGAATTTTAATTCTATTGTTTCGTAATTTTTGATATACACATTGTTTTAACAATGTATAATAATGTGAAAGCGTGTTAATGCTTGTTTTATAAGTATTAACATCACCAAGGTATACATAATTTTTATATGCAACATTATCAAAATATATTTGCGATAACTTATATATTATCTTTAAAGAAGTTATGGCGTTTTTGTATAAAACTTTAGGATTCCCAAAAAAACAAGATCCATTGTTTTGTATTATTTGATATAAATTATTATGCCTGTTCATCACAAGATAATTATCCAACTGAAAGAGTCTATTATTATACTCCAATATATCTACAAGTTTTTGTATCATATCTGTTGCTTCTTGTGTACTGTAGTATTCGAGATAAATCATTTTATCTTCTTTGCAACAACTTATCATCATTGACGCTGCGGAATTTACAATATTAACTCTTAATATTTCGAATGTCATGCTTGGAATAACCTTGCACTTGTTAAACGCCTCTTTAACAAATGCAACACTATCTACATCAGAAACTTTCAAAGGGTATGACGGCATACTGCAAACATTGCCACTGCGTCTAAACAGTTCCTTTAATTGCTCGTAATGATTGTTTTCAACTAATTTGGAAGCCAAATTACATGTATTAAAAATACAATTCTCGAAAATACTTTTTGTGTATTTGTCTTTATTATTATCACCCTTGAGTAATAATATTAAAAGTATACGAATAATAGTAACAGAACCAATATTATCAATCTGCGAATATAAAAATTTATCATACATTGTATTATTTATTGTGACAATTTGATTGAATATCTTATTAATATCATCGCCTTCTTTGATTTTTGCAATTAATAGTATTGGTTTAATGGTGTAGTCAAAATATTCCATCAGTACTGAGCCGTTAATTGAATCGCAACCATCTATAGTCTTACTAATTGAATCCAGAGCATTATTTACTATTTTGAGAGCACATTGTAGTGCAGTATTTACTTCTTGTTGTTTGCCTTGTTTTGCAATAGCACTAAATATGTTTTGAGTGTTATATACGATTCTACATAGATGTTGTATATCATTTATTTTGTATTGTCTATTTAGATTTATATTAGACAAAACTTCTAAACATTGTATCCGGTTTTCTGGCATATATTTGATTTTGCCAGACAATGAAACAATATTTATAACAAACTCGTTACTTGACTGAATCAGATTGATCCTGTCAATTGCGTCGTTAAATTGATTTATGTCAATATTCTGTCTTATATTATTGCCTGGGTTGATATCCCTCCCCCACAACCCCAACCAATTCATACAGTCTACATGCAAAAAACCACCACATATATTTGCAATCAATAGGCATAATATTATACTGAGTATCTTCTTTGTGCTACTTATCTTTGTTTTAGCTGGTGCGTTATTTTCTTCTCTTATGTTGTCTAAAAATCTTGTCATTTTTTACTTCCTTGTTTTTAAATTGACGACGTGTATCTAGCTTGTTTTGCGCTTTGTTACGTATTTGTACGCAAAACAATTACCACCCCTGGTATTATATCACATATGTATTATTGATGTCAATAGATAACGGTGTATTTGTGATTTTGTGGACCGTCAACCAAGTGTCTCTCAGGTATCCATACCTCAATACATTGCATATCCAAGGTTTTGTCTTGTGAGTGTTGAGCATACTAAACAAAACCACAAACCATTCTTATTCCTCGCAGAAAAAACTTCTTTAACAAAACCTCTACAGCATATTCTAAACAGCTCCATCATAAATTCATTCCTAAGGCTATACAATTCCCGTTTGTGCGGAATTAGATGTAAAGTATTTTCTGTAGGAATTACCATCTATCTGTATATACATTGATTATGTTTTTTAAGTTTGTGTTTTATGGGTTTGACAGTTAGACGATGAGGGTGTCTTTACAGAAAATAAGAATGATTGATTGTTTTGTGATTTTGTATTGATTTACCAACTCCTCATTATTGTTACATGTTTTGGAAATAAGATAGATGTATAGAATAAGAATTAGGAAGACTATTGTATATTTCAATTTCTTTACAAATTACTACATCATGCAAATAATACCGTAGTAAGATTAATATTGTTAAAAACTCTTTCTACAAAAACCGCCATTAATGCTACAATATCATCAATAATAATATACCATTCATATTTATGTTTAATATAGTTTTGGTTGAGCCAGAAATACCTCAAAACACAGGCAATATAGTACGTACATGTTCTGCGACTGGAGCGAGGCTCCACCTTGTAAAGCCTCTTGGCTTTTCCGTTGAAGACAAATATCTCAAGCGAGCCGGCCTAGACTACTGGAGCGACGTAGATATCCGATACTATGAAAACTCAGACGATTTCTTCTCGCAACATCCCGACGCGACCAGTTATTTCTTCAGCATCAAAGCCCCAAGGTCATATACGGAGGTCAACTATAAACTATGGGATTACTTTATATTCGGCAAAGAGAGCTGCGGTTTGAGCGAGGATATACTACGCCCAAACTATAACCGTGCTGTGCGTGTACCTATGATCGGAGATACAAGATCCCTCAATCTATCCAACACTGTGGCAATAGCTGTTTATGAAGCCTGGCGCCAGAATGGCTTTGTTGGCGGGAGGATGGAGGGAGAGTTAGAAGTGTTGTGACTTATTGGTGGTTTTTTAATTTTTTGCATATCATATGCCTATATTCCGTATTAATGGCAGCAAAAAATGAAAAAGCATAATATTGTTGCTTGCATTATCCGTTCATTGTTGGCTACTGGCTGTTTATATGTTGATTGTACCAAGGACAAAAAAAATATAAGATCATCAAGAAAGCTTGCAATTGTAATATCAAAACAAAGTCAGTAACCAAGCAATTACAAAACAACAAGTATGTAGTCAAGAAGTTCTGCAATGCGCAAAAAAAACAATGAGAAAATAAAATCGTCCGAGAAGTCTGGTGACAAGAAAACAAACAATAAGGAAACTCAAGAGAAAAAGTCAATAGCGGTTTAGGTGCATCAATACGGTGATCCAAAATACCTCAAGAACATGATACATCGCAAGTTTGCGAGGAAGGATGCTATCGAGAAGAAGCTAAGGAACCCTCGCATTGTACTAAAAACCAATAACTCCAACCCGATCAAGAGCGATCTATAATGTTCATAAGGCCAATAGAATCGACAATCTCTTGACTACCGTCTTTCATATTTTTTACACAAAGTGTACTTGATTGTCTTTCTGTTTCCCCTATTATGACAGCAATATCCGCGCACAATTTGTTGGCCTTCTGCATCTTTTTCTTCATATCGCCAATATGTATAAACTCCTTTCGAGTACCAGTAATCGAATGGAATACATTGTATGCATACATAATATCGTGATCAGATACAGGTATAACTACGACTATTTTACGTAAAGTCTCTGGTACAGAAATCAGTCCAAAGAGACGCTCTATACCTATCGCACATCCAACACCAGATACTGATGGCCCACCAAATTCTGATAGAAGGTTGTCGTATCTCCCTCCTCCGCATACAGCAAGATTGTCGACCTTGATCTCAAATGTTGTATCTGTATAGTAGTCCAAACCCCTCACAAGGGAAGTATCAATACTGTAGTTTATATTTATTGTATCCAGACAACTACAAACATTTGCGAAATACTCTCTCTCTTGATCACTTAAGTAATCTGTAATTGGCGGGATTGAAGCACAAAGATCTTGGTCGCACTTATCTTTCGAGTCCAATATTCTGAGAGGATTTTTATCGAGACGTATCCTTGAATCATGCGACAAAAAACTAATCTTGGGTTCTAGTATTTTTCTTATCTCAGACGCATATCTTGCTCTTGATTCCTGACCCCCTATTGAATTTATGCATAAACTCAAACCAGAAACCCCGAGTGACTCAAGAAGATTCATCACAATCGATATCAGAGTAGCATCATTGTATGGAGATTTATCACCAATATGCTCAAAGCCAAACTGCCTAAACTGACGATACCTACCTCTCTGAGGCCTATCATAACGAAACATTTCTCCGTAATACATCAATTTGAGCGGCATTGACTGTGTTAATCCCTCACTTACAATAGCCCTCATTACTGCTGCAGTTCCTTCAGGCCTCAGACAAAGAAGATCCCCGCCCTTGTCTGTAAATTCGTATATCTCCTTCGATACTATATCAGAAGTCTCTCCAACAGATTTCACAAACACGTCTCTATGCTCAATGATGGGTGTATTCATTACAGAAAATCCATGAGACTCTCCGGCGAGAACTGCGCAATCCACAAGCATTTTGTATTGCTTGTACTCATGTCCGTAGAGGTCCTTCATTCCTCTTACAGGCTGTATCTTGTTCGTTTTCTTACTCAGCATATTCGATGTCACAAAAAATATATTTACATCTAAACAAATTCATTTTACCATAACTGATCTCAACGTATATCTCAGTACAGAGACTGAGATTTATGATATCATTCTAGTGTGATTCCAATATTAGTATACAAAGCCTAGGTGGCAAATCACAATAAATGACCTCCGCTAATCAAAACAAAGAAACAAATAAATCAAAGATACAGGAGTTCGTACATCTCAGACTTCATACGGCATACTCTCTATGCGAAGGTGCCGTCAAGATAGAAGATCTAACGCAATTTTGTGTGGATAACTACGTCCCAGCTGCATGTATAACCGATACAAACAATATGTTTGGGGCATTGGAATTCTCTGTAAAATGCTCAAGCTACGGTATACAGCCAATAATAGGAGTAACAATAGATTTATCATACGATGGTACTCTCGGCAAGATTGTACTTCTTGCAACAAGCGAGGAGGGATACAGAAACCTTCTGCATCTATCGCGAGCATTCTATATAGACAATAAAAAACAACATCATATTACAATGTTTGACATAGCAAAATATGATGCCGGGATAATAGCTCTCAGCGGAGGATACGACGGTCCAGCAGGAAATCTTTACTCTACCGGCAACACATGCTCAGCGGACGAATTTTTATCACAAATGCGTGAAATATTTGGAAACCGATTTTATATTGAAATCTCAAGACAGGGAATCAAGCAAGAACAACAGACAGAAGGATATTTCATAAAATATGCCTTGGATCACAATATTCCTCTAGTTGCAACAAACAGAGTATACTTCCTAAAACCAGAAATGTATGATGCTCACGACATTTTAATATGCATAGCGGATGGCACATATGCAAGCGTTACAGACAGAAGAAGAGCTAACAGAGAAACATATTTTAAGACAGACGAAGAAATGGCTGAGATATTCAAGGACATCCCCGAAGCAATAAGCAATACAGTACAAATAGCGAAGAGATGTCACTTTCGCCCAGATAAAAAACCGCCAATGTTACCAAAGTTTGATGATGGTAGTGGCAGATGCGAGGACGATACCATACGAGAACAAGCGATTGATGGTCTAAAAAAGAGGCTCAATCTAGACCCTGGTTGCGACAACAGTCAAATCCCCGATATATATTTTTCCCGCTTAACTCATGAGCTCGACGTAATAAAAGAGATGGGGTTCAGCGGATACTTCCTGATAGTTTCCGACTTCGTAAAATGGTCAAAGGATCACGGTATACCTGTTGGCCCAGGCAGAGGGTCTGGAGCCGGATCCCTTGTTGCTTGGTCCCTACTTATTACAGATCTGGACCCAATCCACTATTCACTCATATTTGAAAGATTCCTCAATATTGAACGTATATCCATGCCTGATTTTGATATAGATTTCTGTCAGGAACGCAGAGACGAGGTTATAGAGTATGTGAGGAATAAATACGGTAATGATCGTGTTGCTCACATAATAGCACTCGGTAAGTTTCAGGCAAGAGCTATTGTAAAAGATGTTGGAAGAGCAATGCAGATGTCATACAATTACATGAATCAACTATCGAAACTTATACCGCAAAGCCAGGTTCGACCGATCAACCTGTCACAAGCTCTCCAGATAGAACCTCAGCTGATAAAGGCTATGGAGGAAGACGAAAGAGTCAAGAACGTCATAGAAATAGCATTGCAGCTGGAAGGATTGTATCGCCACGCATCTCTCCATGCAGCTGGCATAGCAATCTGTAAAGACCCAATTGACAATATGGTACCCGTATATTCAGATGACGAATCAGAAATAGCTGTCACTCAATTTTCTATGAAATACGTTGAGATGGCGGGAATAGTGAAATTCGATTTCCTCGGGCTTAAGACCTTAACCTTCATAAAAAATTGCTGCGATACAATAATGGAGTACAGGGGCATAAACATAGATATATCTAAGATACCAGTAGATGACAAAAAAACATTTGACTCCTTGTGTGATGTTGATGTTGTTGGTGTGTTTCAGCTTGAAAGCGCAGGCATGATGGATGTAATACAAAAACTCAAACCAGACAATATCGAGGACATAATAGCTCTTGTATCCCTGTATCGCCCAGGACCTATGGATGACATACCAAAATACTTAGCGCGCAAACACAAGATAGAGCCGATCACATATCCACATCCTATTCTGGAGCCAATTCTCAATACAACATACGGAGTCATGGTGTATCAAGAGCAAGTCATAAAGATAGCTCAAGAGATGGGTGGTTATACCCTAGCCAAAGCAGATATACTACGTCGCGCTATGGGTAAAAAAATCAAAGAAGAGATGGATCAGCAGCGCGAGATATTCATCAATGGAGCAAAACAGAAAAATATAAGCCACGAGACAGCAAGCCATGTCTTTGACTTGATGCAAAAGTTTGCCAGCTATGGTTTTAATAGATCTCATGCAACGCCATATGCGATGTTGGCATACCAAACCGCATATCTAAAATCCAACTATCCTCTTGAATTTTTTGTTTCGCTCATGAATATAGATATATCAAACCCAGATAAGCTGTCTATATTTGCACAAGACGCATGTAGACATGGTATTAAGATTCTACCACCAGACATTAATAAATCAAATACATTGTTCAAACCAGAAGGAGACAATGCAATAAGATACGCACTGGGAGCAATCAAGGGCAACAGCTCCAGCTCAATAGAAAAATTTGTCAAATACCGCGATCAATTTGGCGGGTTTGAAAACATATACGATGTATTTCGTTGTCTAAAGAAACTTGGCTACGATAAGAAAAAAAACCAGGCATTAATTTTGTCTGGAAGTATGGACACGATTCATTCAAACCGCCGCCAACTCATTGAATCATACGAAGACCTCATGGGTATGAGCACTAGCTCTGCCCAACAGAACTCACTCTTCACAGACAAAGGCGCAGTTGTATTGGCCGACGTACCTGACTATGAAAAACTAGAAAGACTAAAGTATGAATCTGAATGTATAGGGTTTTATCTTTCAAGTCACCCTGTAGATATATATAGCAAATACATAAAAAAACTTAATATAATGACAAGTAGTAAATTTTGCCAAACAGAGAATGCTACAATTGTAGCGGTTCTCATGGATAAAAATGAAAAACTATCAAAGACACGCAAGAAATTTGCATTTCTCGTAATGTCGGATCAAGAAAATACGTTTGATGTAACGGTATTTCAAGAACTCTATTCGGAAGTAGGAAAAGACCTTGTTGTTGGCCAAGTATATCTCCTGAAGGCGTCAATAGACATGAAGGATAATCGACCACGCATTACTGCAAAATCAATCTCACCAATAGACAAAGCACTGAAGGAATATAAAACATATTTACGCTTAAAACCTGGATCCAACATCGAATCAGTTAAAGCAGGAATACAAAAGCTACACGACGGAAATGACGTAGTAAATATATTGGTCGATGTTGGAGATAAAACAATGATAGTAAACACAAATATCAAGAAAGATCTATCAATCGAAAGACACAATGAAATATACGAAATAGATGGCATTGACATAGTAATATGTTAAATCTCACACTTGATAACTTTCTAGGCATTGTAATACAATGTAGTCATATATTCTGTGATTTAAGTTAATATTGTTGGTCTACGACAATAACATCAAGTCACGTTAAGTTTTTTGCAAAATGAACAAGGTAGTTGACTACATACTCAAGAAAATACTTAGAAATAAGGCTAAAGAAACAAGCCTCAGAGACACTATAGAAGATCTAATTGAGGAAGACAAGATATCTCCAAGTCAGTCATCAATAGAAGATGACGAGCTGGACATGCTCTTTAACCTCCTTCAGCTTAGAAAAATCAAAGTAGAAGAGATCATGACATGCAGGAGTGACATCGTCGCAATTTCGGTATCGTCAAGTATAGATGAGTTATTTGCCAAATTCATAGCATACAAAAAAAATTCAATTTTGGTATATCAAAAGAACATAGACAATATACTTGGCATTGTATATCTAAAAGATATTTTGCATTTATATAAATCGCATGACTCCAATGCGGGAATATCTCAATACATAAGCAACGTACTCTTCATACCGCCATCAATGATTAACCTTAATCTTCTTCTGACAATGAAGCATGAGAATATAGATAAGGCAGTTGTGGTAAATGAATACGGTAGTGTTGACGGAGTTGTATCGCTAAAAGATATAATGGACGAAATAATAGGCGATATAGAAGAAATGAACAAAATCAACGATTCAAATAGTAAAATATCACACAATGTTGACGGAAGTATAACAATTGATGCGAGCGCAACAATAAAAGAACTAGAAAAAATTAGTGGCATAAAAATAAAAACAAAACGCGAAGATGTTGAGACAATAGGCGGTCTAGTCCTACTTATTGCAGGGAAAATACCAAATATCGGAGATATAATAAATATAAACGATACAGACGTCCAAATAATAGACGCAAATGCAAGACAAATCAAAAAAATTAAAATTACCAGAAGATCAGTCAATTAGCATAATAGACGTATCTGGCATTGTGTACTCCAGATATTATGGGATGCAGAATATGCGACATAATGGCTTTCCCATAGGAGCAATTTTTGGGTTTTGCAACGCTATGCTTGATTTTTTGGAAAAATTCAGAGGGTCAATATTCGTAGCTGCACTTGATTCATCAAGACACACGTTTCGAAGAGAAATGTATCCAGAATATAAATCACACAGAAAAGAAACGCCTGAGGACCTAAGGGTTCAGTGGGAGTACATAATGGAGGCATGCGAATGCTTCGGTCTTCACATTGAAAAACACCCTGGCTTTGAGGCTGACGACATTATAGCAAGTTATGTAAAGCAATTAAACACCAATAAAATCAACATCATAAGTCATGATAAGGATCTGGCTCAATTATTGGTACATAAAAACGTAAAATATTATAATCATAGTACAAAAAAATTCATTGACAGAGATTTTATAGAACAAAAATACGATATACAATAAGAGTACTTCCTTGACTATCTTTCTCTTCTCGGAGACAAATCTGATAATGTACCAGGCGTCTCTGGAATTGGCCCAAAAACAGCATCCGCCCTGATTAAACAATTCCAAACTGTTGAGAATTTTATACTAAACTCAGATGCACTGCCAAATACCAAGCTTTACAATCGAATAAAGAGCAATATTGATAAAGCTATTTTATCGAAAAAGCTAATCGCTCTTAACTATTCCGTACCCGTAGACATACATTTTACAAAAAAAACAATTAAAAACATAGATGCTTTCTTCACAAAATTCGGAATGTTCAATCTCATCGGGAAGTACCGCAGACTCGCCTATCATTACAAGGAACTTCTGTAATAAAAATTTTTATTATTTGTTAAAGTATAGCAATAATGTAAGTAATACATGCCTTCAAAAAACAAAAACCATCATCTAAAAAGTATAACAAGACAAGCAGCATAGACTGCCGCAACTATATCGTCAACCATTATACTGAACCCAACCAACTGATGATTATCTGATACGGTTTTCTCGATATCTCTAATTGGATATGGCTTCCAAATATCAAAAATTCTAAATGAAATCAATGAGAACAGCACTTTACCAAAAGTTATCTTAGTAAAAATAGAAACAAGAAATATTGTAAAAAATATTCCGGCAGCCTCGTCTATCACAACATACTGAGGATCTTTATTGTTAGTAACCTCATAAATCTTTTGAGAACAATACACTCCAACTGCAAAAGTTACAATCGACAAAATCAAGAAAGTCGCACCATTATTGCTAGAAAACCAGCAAAATGGCAAAGCAACAATAGATGCGGCTATTGATCCAACAGTACCTGGAGCAACAGGAGAAATTGAACCAGCCCAAAAAAAAGTTGCGATAAAATTGTATATCTTGTCTTTGCTAAAATTAAAATTCATCTAGAAAACAATCGTACCGGAAGTAACATAGAAATATTAACACAACGTGCAAAAAACATCAAGCAATCTCGTTGATTTTTTAGAATTGCAAGCACACTAAAAGTTTTTGATATAGCGCTTTATTTGCTCTACATTGAACATTTGTCAAAGACATTGCATTTGATTATACTAAGAATACAGTATGTTACTGTACAAAAACTACATGAATTACATTGTATACACATGTTTATCTATAACAAATAAATGTGCCAATGATATCAAAAGCATTTATGATTTTTGCGCAACAATAATACCAAGCTTTGTTATAAAATTTTCTCTATCGGACAGATTATTGGTGTTAAAATATCAGGCATCCAGGTCTTCAAAAACTCAGACAATATACACAACGTATATCAGTTGTATGTGGCACTCACATTACATTAAGACCGATAAGATGGCTGGAAATATACTGCAAATATCACTGGAATATCGGTGTACGCAATATAACAAAAGCAGTATACAATGATATAAAATACAGTAGCCATACAATATTAGTTGGGGTTGCATTTAGTTTATACAAACGACAACTATATATATCTGGCGGAGCATCATTTGTTCCTTTCTACAGAAAACGCATGGTATTCGATGAGATGGGCGTGGATAGTAAAACGAATTTATATAAGCAATTTTGGAGAAATTCATCGAGTACACAACGTCGTAATGCTATCAATGCATTAGATGGAATTATATCGTCATTGTAACCATAGCTACACCTCAACAACAGTCAAAAACCTACCAGATGCAGCCCTCTTATTGATTGATAAGCATGGTATATTGCCAAAATCAAGATCTACGTTTGATTCGATTGCAAATAATATGGGTTGTCCGGAGAATCTTGGTATGACAGCGTTAACAACGTCATATATCAAATGGTAGTCTGCATATGGCGGGTCAAGAAGCATGATAAGGCGTCCTTGCCCGTTGGCATTGAAACCTCTTAAGAATTTATCGTATCCGCACTGATATACATAAGCCCTATCAGAAACGCCCAAACTAAGTATGTTACGGCATAACACGTCAATAGCGGCTCGACTCCGATCAACGAAATGACACTCGCGGCATCCCAACGATATTGCCTCAAGACCTAGGGCTCCTGATCCAGCAAACAAGTCAACAACAACGCACTCGCTGAAATCCACAAAGTATCTATGTATCAATACATCGAAGATAATCTTCTTGAATGCTATCGATGTTGGTCTTGTGGTCTTGCTGTCAGGCAGGTATATGGTCTTGCGCTTAAGAGACCCATTGATTATTTTACTTGTAAGCATTATACATATTTTTTTAGTAAGAAGTTGCTCTGCTTTGTTGTTTTTTGCACAAATCAAGCAGATACTTTTTATCTAAGTATACAGACAAATTATACTGTATCAATCAAAGCAAGATCAAATAATTATATTTCTCATGCCTGTATTCGTTGTTGTTAATATCTATAAGTCATGTGTTCTTACAAGATCAATAGCAAAAAAATTTTTACAACGTTTTGTTGACAAGTACAGATTATGTGTTACAATCATCTGTGAGGGTATATATATTTGTATGGTTGGTATATATGCCGTATAGTTTAAGATACTATGCATAGATAATGAGGAAAATTATGAAGTATATTAAAAGTTTATTGCTTGCTATTGTTTTGTCTGCTGGAAAGGTATATTGTTCCAGTATCCAAAATAATTGTTACATGGATCTAGACAAATATATATACAAGGATCTAGACAAATATATAGAATTTGGCAATGATAAAGAGCAGCAACAAACATTGCCTTACCAAATTGGCAATAATGAAGAGCGGCAACACACATTGTTTGGCGAAAATTACAACACAAACGCAGGAAAAAGAATTCAACAAACAAAAAAAAGAGTTCGACTAACAGAAGACGATAAAAAACAAATATTCGCACAATTTAAATTAGTATTATCTAAATACAAAAAAGCAGAATTGGATGATGCAACTGCATGGCATACTTATTGGAAACTCGATGGCGGCCAAAAAACACAAATACACGATCTTTTGAAACCATTATTAGAACTTAAGGGTTCCCAACAACAAGCGACAAAGTTTTTGACACATATGTATGACTCATATATTACAAACAAATGTAATCAAACTAATATAAATAGTGACACAGACAGCAAAGGCGAGATGCACAACTGTAGTTATGGAGATCTTATGCGTGATATTGTATCTTGTGCGATATATCATATCTATTGTGGGAGCAGCCAGAAGTTAACACCTGAAAACGTTAAAAATCACCTCAGCACTGCCATCAATGTCAATTGCTGCACAAATATCAAAGAGATATGCGGAGTTTTGATGGGGTTCGATGATATGTATGACGACGTACTTGATGTTTTTGTAAGAAGCAAAATACAATCTTTATCACCACGTAAGCCAAAAAACTTGGTGGGAGAAGCAATACTGGATACATACACTACAGCTCAAGCACGAGAAATTGTGCAATTGCGTGATGATGGTACAATAACTATCCCCCTAAATGTTACCATAGAACAAAGACCGCCAACCCAAGAACTCCTCCAACAGCAAAAGCAAAAATTGGCGCAAGAGACACAACGGCTACTCTTGTTAGCACGGCAGCAGCCATTATTACGGTAATAGATCTAAGGATATCAGTTTTTTGCGCACAGAAAAACAACTAACAATGCATAGACGCACCACCCGGTCCCAAAAAAAAAGCTCTTTGATGCACCCTCGAAACTATTCAACAAGACTACCGACTAGAATTACACCTGGTAGTCTTTTGTATATGATAGCTCAGCAGAGACTCCCAATCAACGTCTCAAAAAAAAATTACAGAACCGATACATATGACGAGAGCCGTATAAAAACCAATATCGTTTATAACACAAAACAACCGTGCATCAGTCTACTATCTTAAACATCCCCTTGACCATAGCCGTATCGCCAAAAGCCGACAGAACTTGGTTTTTTATTGATTCAACCTTGTCTTGGTCGTCCTCCTTGTTGGCACACCTATACTCATGTAACAACTCAACAAACCTATCTGTATCTTCCTCGTTTTCAGCAGTAATGCCATCAAGGCTGTTCTTAGATTCGAACAAGAGGTCCTTGGCCTGGTTACCGCTAAGGTTCTGAGCCAGATATGTAGAAACGAAAGGCATTACAGGGTTGATGATCCGCAGGAACTCCATAAAGACAGCTCCGGCTACAGCCTTTGTATCTTCGTCATTTACAAACTTCATGGCCTCGATGAAGAAGTCGCAGTAGTGGTCGCGCAGGAAGTATTGTATGTTGCGGGCAAGGAAGTCGAAGCGGTATTCTTTTACGTTCTCATCCACCTCTGACTGGAGCTTCTTCAGCTTAGCGACTATCCAGTTGGACAGGCTGTTGTCGACCTTAACATCCGAGATAGACTTGTCGAAACATACATTGTTCATCTGAAGGAAGCGAGCGGCGTTCCAGATCTTTGTGATGAAGTTGCGGCTGATCTTGACATTGTCCTTGCCAAGTTTGATGTCGCGGCCAGGGACTGACATGAATGCCATGGTATAGCGTAGAGCATCAGCTCCGAACTCCTCCATCAGACCAAGAGGGTCTATGACATTGCCCTTAGACTTGGACATCTTTTGGCCCTTCTCGTCTCTGATGAGCGCGTGTACGTAGATGTCCTTGAACGGTACGTCCTTCCTGAAGTACAAGCTCATCATCATCATGCGGGCGACCCAGAAGAATATTATGTCGAAGCCAGTGACGAGGGTCGAGGTCGGGTAGTATTTTCTCAGCTCCTCGGTACTTCCGTCCCCATCCAGATTCGGCCAGCCCATAGTCTCGAAGGCCCAGAGACCTGAGGAGAACCATGTATCCAGCACATCAGTTTCTTTAGTTAGCTGAGACATTGTATAGCCGAGCTCTCCGGCCTGCTTTGCCGCATCCTCCTCGCTTCTTGCTACTATAATCTTATTGTCCGGTGTGTAGTAGGCCGGGATGCGGTGCCCCCAGATTATCTGACGCGAGATGCACCATGGGCGGATATTCTCCATCCAGTCGAAGTATGTGTTCTCCCACTTGTCCGGGCTGAATTTCGTAGTACCATCCTTAACGGCCTTGAGGGCTTCGACGGCCAACTTCGGAGCGTCAACAAACCACTGGTCCGTCAGCATAGGCTCTATGACTGTGTTGGTGCGGTCTCCGTATGGGACATTATGTACCACATCCTCATCGTGATCAAGAAGCTCGGAGTTCTGCAGAATCTCTACTATCATCTTGCGTGCCTTGACGAGATATAGACCTCTCAGCTCTGGGATAACTGGGTCGTCCGAGATCATGTGGCCCTTCTTATCTATGACTCTGATCATTTCAAGCCCGTGCCTCTTGCCTACAGCAAAGTCGTTATGGTCGTGGGCCGGGGTAATCTTGACGCAGCCGCTGCCCTTGTCTTTGTCTGCGTGTTCGTCTGCTATTATTGGTATTGCCTTGCCGGCGATTGGGATTATGACTTTCTTGCCGATGAGGTCTTTGTATCTATCGTCCTCTGGGTTTACTGCCACAGCAACATCTGCAAAAATCGTCTCAGGCCTCGAGGTCGCCACCAGTATGTGCCTGCTTAGATCCTCCTCCAGCTTATATCTCAGATACCACAGCTTGCCCTTCTCCTCCTTGTTTACTATCTCGAGGTCAGAGATGGCTGTTTCGAGTTTCGTATCCCAGTTGACCAGAGCCTTGTCTTTGTATATGAGCCCGTCCTCGTAGAGCTTTACGAAGGCTTCGATCACGGCCTTGGAGCAGTGCTCATCCATTGTGAAGCGAGACTGTTGCCATGTTGCCGAGCATCCGAGCAGCTTCTGCTGTTCTACTATGCGCCCGCCGAACTCCTCCTTCCAATCGAATATCTTTGCTATAAAGTCTTCGTTGGACAGGGTGTGAGGATCTATGCCATCCTCCCTCAGCTTGCGGTCAACAACCATCTGCATGGCTATCCCTGCATGATCAACACCTGGTTGCCACAATACATCATAACCATTCTGTCTATAGTATCTTATGAGTATGTCCTGAATTGTATATGTGAGAGCATGCCCAAGATGTAGAGTGCCCGTGACGTTGGGGGGGGGCATGAGTATTGAGTATGTCTTGCCATTTAGCTTGTTTTTGTTATATTTTGTACAATGGTCAAGTGCTGAGAATTTGTCTAGTGTTTGTGAGTATACCTCTCCCTCGAATGCCTTGGGGATGTATGTTTTTTCTAGTGTTGTGCCATGTTCGGCAGATGAATTTTGTAATGTCATGATTTGCTTAAAACTAAAAGAATTACGAGATGTGCACGGCGTACCGCACACAACATTATTTACGATTAATAACCTTCGCGGTCAAGTCTCCTGCGATTCACTTTCTTAATACGCTTAATCGACTCTGTTCTCTTTCTCGAGCGTTTAATAGAAGGTTTTTCATAATATCTATGCAGCCTGAGCTCCTTATAAACACCTTCACGTTGCATCTTTTTCTTGAGAGCTCTAAGAGCCTGATCAACGTTGTTGTCATTCACGATAGCTTCCATCTCATTCACCTCCTTTGCCCTGAAAACAGTATAACTCACGTATGATTATACATCGTTTTGCGGTTGAAAAGCAATGTTGGGTAAATGTAGACCTTTGTCTGCGACGTTTTTGTGTTGTAAATACCATAGATGTTTCACAAAACGTGCCAAAATCCCACAAAAACATGCAGAAAATGTGCATAATCTAGGGGTTATTGGTCCAAATGTATAGAAAAGTTCAAGAAAATCTAAGGGAATAGGTGTCGTCAGATATAGGTAAGCCACTGATATTGAATGGTGCGAGACAGATTGGTAAAACGTGACTCATGAAATGGCTTGGGTGAGAATGCTTTAGTGATTGCGCATATTTCAACTTTGGAGCCAGATATGAAACGGACTTTATTGTACAGTATAAAACTTGACATAGTACCAATCGAGGTAAAATCGGGAGAGTCTGTGAAGTCGAATAACATGACCAATTACATAAAGCATTATGACCCATCTCTTGCAATTCGATACTCAAAACTTTGGTATAAGCGAGATTGAGGTGGCTTGTAAATATACCTCTTCGGCTGATTCATAAAACCATGGAGTTGGTGTGAGATATAATCGCATTTTATTCTGTATGCTAAAATACAAGCGCAGATATTACAAGATAAATACTAAAATGATTGTGATTGGTACAACGTAATTCATATACAAATACAAGGGAATACCATATATAAAACCAAAAGAACAGACACAGGACAATATAAAACACAAACAATCTGGATCTAGTCAAAGCAAACTTAAGTATAGATATTTAATACCAAAGCCATTCAATACAACTCATGAAGATATATCAGAACTAAAGAAAAACTATAAAATCAACTACGCAAATCTTATGACACATCTTTCTCAATTTAATTCAAATAAAACACCTTAAACACGCATAATGCTAAAATACTCACACAGGAGATCTAGATACAAAATCACATGCAGAAGATAAAAATATTAGCAGTAGGAAGCCTGAAGGAGAAATACCTGACAGAAGCTGTATCAGAATATACAAAACGACTAAAACGATTTTGCAAATTTGAAATTGTTGAAACACAGGAGAAACGCACAATATCAGACGAGGCTCAGGATATTGCAAAACATATCGAAGGCATATTGGTCGTGTTTGCAATTGAGGGTGTTGCGATTTCAAGCGAGAAGTTTGCTGGCATAATGCAAGAATACAAAGATTCCGGCAACAACATAACATTTGTAATAGGGTCGTCACATGGCTTATCGCAAGAAATCAAAGACAAGGCTAATCTATTAATCTCGCTATCTCGCATGACTTTCCCACATCAGTTAGCTAGGGTTATATGTTGCGAACAAATCTATAGGGCTTTCATGATTAATGCTGGGGCTAAATATCATAAGTAGTCACTTCAGCATCGTATAAATATCGACATGCATGACGTCATTTGTTTACAACATTGCAATAACGCAAATAACATGTGTATAATATTATGGTACCAGTCGTATTACGATACAACGTTATCATACCGAAAACAACAAATGATAAATACACCAAAAACATCTTGCGATATTCATGATATTAACCAAAACATTTTATCTATTAAATCTTTTTTAACGTCTTTATACTTGGTTGTTTTACTGATGCATAGCTCATATGTATTGTGTAGCCAGAAAATGCAAAATTCAAAAACAGAGGTACAGAAAACCAAAAAACAACTCCAAATAGCATCTAATGATACAAGTATATTTCATTAGTTGATAATAATATTATTGAACAACAATATGAGAATAGTAATACAGATATATACAATGAAGAACTAGAGCTACTTGATATACAAAACGAAACATCAAAAGATATTCTAAAATTAAGAAATATTAATGACAAAGCCTAACAATCACAAGAGTTTTCTGTAAATCAACCGATTAATCAAGGCATTATATGCTTCATAATAATTGCTTCAACCTCTCTTACAGCATCATCTACTTTGTCATTAACTACTACAAAATCATAGGCATGACGCATTTCCATCTCTAATTCCGCCTTCGCAAGACGATCAATTAGGTCATCATGCGATTCAGTATTGCGATTCATAAGTCTGGCCCTAAGAACAGCCAATGTCGGCGGCGCAATAAATATAGAAACAATACCGCCATGATCAAAGTTATTGCGAATATTTTTATACCCAACCACGTCTATCTCAAGTAAAACATTTTGCCCTTTGCCAATTGCATCATAAATATATTTTTTTGGAGTTCCGTAATAATTACCAACAAACTCTGAGTATTCCAGGAATGCATTGTTTTCGATTTCTTTCTCGAAGTATTTCCTTGTTCTGAAATAATAATCCTTACAGTCAACCTCTCCTTCCCGCATATGTCTAGTCGTCATCGATATCGACATAATCATGTTTAAAGTTTTATTACGCAATATCTCGTCTATGATTGTTTTTTTACCTACTCCAGATGGCCCACTAATTACAAAGACTTTCCCTGTAGTACATTTTTGCTTATACATCTTCTCCTCCGAAGCAAGTATCAAATACTCATCACGTTCCGCCAACTAAAAAAAAATAAAAAAATAACGCAAGCAGCAAAACAAGTATATATAATACTATAAACGCCTAATCAATTCTCTTGGATTCACAGATTTTGTACCGCTGTTAATAATCTTGTCGATCCTATATTTAAGTTGTGGATACGTTGCGCCATGCCCAGTCTTTCCTGATGTTGCAATTACCTGGCCCTTCACAACGTTTTCACCAACCTTGACCGACATATCATCTATCCCGCAATACAGTGATATTGTTTTTAGATCCGTATGCTTTATGATTATAGCCTTGCCATATTGAGCTGAATCTCCGTCAAGAAAACCAACAAACTTTACAACACCATCCGCAACGCAGAATATATCGTCATTGTCTCTGCATTTGACTGTTACAAATGGGTCCAGGCTACTGTATTCCTTCACGATCTTGCCGAAAAAATCAGCTACTGGAGCGCAATAACTTGACTCACTAAGAATATTATCGGTCTCCTTGCGCACTACACTTGTACTACCTGTTGATACATTCGGTTTCACAGCATCAACCTTCCTGTCTCCTGACTTTGCATCTCCAGAATATTCTGAAGGTACGACAACAAGTTTTTGTCCAACAAATAATTTATAAGGAGGTTTCAAATCATTTAATTCAACTATTGAGGACCTCTTCATTCCATATTTTTTAGCAATAGAAGCTATATCTTCATCTTTTTCAACCACATGGAACTGAATAGACTTTGGCTCGTCGATGATTACCTGAGCAGATACTTGGTCCTTTTCTTTATCGAAATTTCTATTGCACCCAGAACCACAAAAAACAACAGCAATTAATATCGCAATTTTATAATACATACGCATCAGAATATCTCTCTCAGTTTGTCGATCAATGCATAGCAAGTCATATCTACGGCAATCGGTGTAATCGATATATACCCGGCATTTACAGCACCAAGATCAGTTTCTATATCGCTATTATTATCTGTATGACGGTAGTGGCCGACCCCCCTCCAAAAATAGCTATTGCCCCAAGGATCAATCGATTCAACAAGTTCGTTCTGAACAACTCTTTTACCTTGCTTTGTTATTCGTACACCCTTCACATCATCAACGCATACAGATGGGAAGTTGATGTTCAATATCGTGTATTCGGGAATTGAAACTTTTGCAAAAATATGCTTCAATACATCGAGGCAGAACTTCTTTGATACAGACCAATCTATATCTTCGTTTAGCCTTATCTTTTGACTTAAGGCTATCGATGGAACACCAATAATCGAACCCTCCAAAGCCGCTCCAATTGTACCGGAATAGCTTATATCTTCGGCCAAATTCGCATCACAGTTTATCCCGCTCAAGACGTAATCTGGCTTCGTGCTCATAACATTGTACATGGCCATCACAACGCTATCGGTCGGGCTTCCATTGACAGAGTAATGTCTGTCATCATGCTTGTAGACTCTTATCGGATTTGCGATTGTCATTGAATGCCCTGCCCCAGTTCTGTTTGAATCCGGAGCCACAACATAAATATCGTCCGACAAATTTTTAACAACGTTTTCAAGGATAATAATCCCGTCTGCATTGATACCATCGTCATTGCTGATCAGTATTCTCATTATAAAACCTACAAGTAATTGCGGCCCAAAAACATGAGCCAAAATTTCTAATGTTATGTAATTTTAACACAAAGCAATACTTGTTTCAAGAACTGGAACTCCAATGATAATCTTGCAAATCCTACAAACTAACGCAGGCATCCATATCAAGGTTTAAAAGAAATCGAGAAGGCATAGAGTAATTCCCAGAACCAGAGTATGTATAGCAGCTTAGGTGCAACTCCTCCTTCGCCCTTGTGATTGCAACGTACAATATACGTCTCTCCTCTTCGATCTCTTGTTCCGAAGCTATTTGTATACTTGGCAAATTTCCTTCAACAAGCCCCACAACAAAAACATTATCGAACTCCAGACCCTTAGAAGCGTGGATTGTACAGATTGTAACGCAGTTATCCATATCTACTTTGTTCATATCGCCGGCAAGAGATATGTAATCAATGAAGCTATGGGTATCCATGCCAAATTCGCTCATAAAATTAATCAGCTCCTGTATGTTCGTAAGCCTCTCTTGATCCGACATATCTTGCGACTTCTGAAGCATCTCTATATATCCAACCTTCGTAAGTAAAAGCTTCATCATATCACCTATATTCTCAAAGCTATTATTGCAGGAAACTTCTTCTATTGCATCAAAAAAGTTGCAGGCTTTTTTATAAAGCGTGTTTCTTGCTATAGACCAGAAGCTATCTTCCCGTCCGACCGCCATACCGTACAACTTGTTTAATGTAACAGATCCTATCTTGCGACTTGGTGTATTGATGACCCTCTCAAAAGCTATTTGGTCATTACAATTTGTGATGAGCCTAAAGTATGCCAGAGCATCCTTGATCTCTTTGCGGTCAAAGAACTTTATGTTACCGAAGATACGATATGGCATCATGCGCTCAATCATCACTCTCTCAAGACATAAAGTTTGAAACGAGGACCTCACTAGTATTGCGTAGTCCGAATACTTTGGCCCAACACGTGAGCCTATATGACTAGCTATAAAATGCGCCTCCTCGGTTGGATTAAGAAAACACCTTAAACACACCTTCCTTCCATCGCCAGACTCGGTCCACAGCTCCTTACCTAGACGATTTTTGTTATGAGCTATAATGCCATTCGCTACTGCAAGAATATTCCCGGTAGAACGATAATTTTGTTCCAAGCGTATAATCTGGGCCCCTACATATCTGTCTTGAAAACCAAGTATATTATCTATGTCCGAACCTCGCCAACTATATATCAACTGATCGTCATCCCCAACGCAACATATGTTTCGATGCTTTGCGGACATGAGTTCGATGAAGCGCTCCTGAGCATAGTTTGTATCCTGATACTCGTCAACCATGATGTAGCAAAACCTATGCTGCCAAAACGCCAGTATGTCTTTGCGAGACTCGAAGAGCTTAACGCACAACAATAGTACATCTCCGAAGTCTATGCGATCACTTTCGTTAAGTATTTCTGTGTAGTACTTGTATACTTGGGACGCTATAATATATGCATCATTTGTATAACTAATACTTCTGATATCTTCATAACTACGCAGTTGGTCTTTCCATCTATTAATAATATTAACTATGCTGGAGCTTTTTAGATTGCCGAGCGAGATACCCCTCTCCTTACAGATACGCTTTACAATAGATTTCTGATCAGATTCATCTACAAGAGAAAAATTTGTGGTACGACCTATGAGATCTGGCGCACTCCTCAGAATCTTAAGGCACACAGAGTGGAACGTGCCTATCCAGGAATTTCGCATGCTAAGGCCCGGTACTCCGAGAAGTCTAGATACCCTATCCTGCATCTCTGACGCAGCCTTGTTTGTAAATGTTACTGCCAGAATCTGATCGAGAACGCACAACCCATTCCTTACTATATACGCAATCCTGTGAGTTAAAACATTCGTCTTGCCAGTTCCTGCTCCAGCCAGAAGTAATAGCGGACCACTTGTATGTTCTACTGCCTGTCTTTGTTGTTTGTTTAGGTGATCTAGATTGAGCATATTCATTATAGACAGGGTATTTTGTGCTATTGTAACATGTTGCTTTGACAATGATAGCAAAAATTATTCATCATCATTGTTTAAGATATTTACTCTAATCAATATCACAAGCTCGTATATATCATCAGACAATTCATTGTTGGTAATCGCATCGCTAACTACAGGTATCTTGTTGAGGATAGGTATACCTCTTGAATTTTTCTTAGCCTTAGATTCTATAAAACCGCCCAAGACAGCGACACCGCCATCCTCAACCTGTATAACGGACGACACCTCCTTGGTATCAGTAATTGGGATTTGATTATTCGGTAAAATCAATTTTTTCGTACAAAGATCCGCACAATGCTTGACGGCCCCAAAAGCAATTTGGGTCGCTGGATCATCAATATATTTTGCTGCACTAGATACTGTAGGCCTTATAAACATAGTTACTTTATTATTATTTTCATCTATTGATGGTAAAATAAACAAAGTTATACCTATCGGTATTGCATGTGGTATACTAGTTGTGAATAGTAATTCTCTACTTTCATCTTCCATATTATTCTTCGCTTGAGCAAAAGACATACGAGATGCATTATACTGAAGCGTGAAATATACATGGTTTTTTGCTATCTTTAATAAAGATGGTTGATTATTCATTGCAGTTATTCTAGGGTTTGATATGGTGCGCAATGAACCAAATACTTCAAGAGCCTTGACAAAATTATCCAAACTTGTGTCACGGCTTGCTTGTCCAAAAAATAATCCAGATGTACCAAGTGCATTATTAAATGCTATACCAAGAGTATTACTGAACACCTTGCCCCAACTTATTCCTTTGGAGTATTCGTTCTTCAATTTTACTTCTATGATTTTAGCTTCTATACTGACCTGTTTATTTGAGATTGATTTAATCTTTTGTATGTATTGATGTATAAGCTTATGACATTTTGCGCTTGTATATACATTTAACACGCCATTTTGTTCATTTATAGAATAATAACTGTCGCAACTAGATTTTATTATCGCATCAATACCATTCTTAAATCCATCCCAAAAATCGTTCTTTATGCTTACGTTTAGCTTGTTATCTGCAGAGTTAGATGGGAAACTATCGCTAGAAACTGTTACATTCTCTGTATTACGATTGACGTTTAAAAATGGTATATCATATATTTGCAAATACATCTTGGACCCTGAAGTTATATGCAATATACCGCAATTAAATCTATAAACTAAATCAAATATATTGCATATCGTATCAACTAAATGTATAAATCCTTTTTTATTCCACGTAAATCCAATAATATTACATTTATGCAGATCAACCGATGGATCTATAAAAATATCAACACCAATTGAACTAGATAGAGCACTCAATGAATCTAGCATGTTCTTTCCTGGTTCAGATTTGAACGATACATTCTTAAATAAAATCTCTGGCAAATTCTTGTTGTCAACATGGCTATATGATTTTAAAGAACACCAGGACTCTTCAATCGCCCTCTTTTTCTTCTCAATCATCTTTCTTCGTCTTTCTTTCGCTATTCTTTTTCCTGCCTCCGATCTATTTTTTTCTTGTTTATCACAATTCTCCTTCATACTCTGTATGGTCTTTTGTGAATCTTTTGATGCAGAAAATTGACTATCTTCATACAATGAACATGATGAAAGTAGCGCTAAATTTAACATTAGAATAAATATTTTATACAAAAATAACATTCAGATAATATGCATCCACACAGCACCACAAGCATATTATACGACAAAATAAATATCAAACAATTGAAAGAAATTGAACTAACAACCACATAAGCCAAACTGGACCAAGTTTTGCATAACAGTATTATCTATGCTTGGTAATAAAAGAACTAAATAACATGTGATTCACGGTATAATGAAAAATACAGATAGCTATCTAGGCATTTTTATATCATTGAAAAATACTATTCATTAAAACAACAAGAACCATTGAGATCACAATTAAACTGAGACATATTAAGTTCAGAATAATATCCACCAAGACTCATCAAGTAATCGTGATTCCCCTGCTCTACAATTGACCCGTTCTTCATTACAACTATAACATCCGCATTACGAATCGTTGAAAGTCTGTGAGCTATCACAAAAGAAGTGCGACCATGACTAATTTTGTCGATAGCTTCTTGAATTTGTATTTCTGTCATAGTATCAACAGAGCTTGTTGCCTCATCTAATATTAGTATCGGAGCATCCATAAACATTGCTCTTGCTATTGTAATTAATTGCTTCTGGCCAACAGATATTGGATTATTTTCATCCATAATTGTATCGTAACCATTTGGTAATTTCTCTATAAAACTATGTATTCCTATAGAGTTACATATGTCTATCATCTTCTGTTTCGTTGTATCGCTTTTATTGTAAATTATATTCTCGGCAAATGTCCCATTAAATAACCAAGTATCCTGCAAAACCATACAAAACAGATCATGCACATTTGATTTTTTTAATTTTGCAAGATCAACGCCATCAACCTTTATACATCCTCGATTAAGCTCATAGAATTGCATCAAAATATTCACAATAGTTGTTTTCCCAGACCCAGTACTGCCAACTATAGCGACCTTTTGTCCAGCCTTAATACTTAAATTAAAGTCATTTATAATTGTTTTACCAGGCAAATAACCAAACACAACTTGTTCAAACTCAACATCCCCTCTTACATTCTTGGGATCAAGATACTCAGTCTTTTCTGAATCATCTGAAATCTCATCAGAATCAAGTAAGCTAAAAATATTTTCCGTAGCAGCTGCTGCAGTCTGTAACGTAGCAAAGCCCTGCGCAACCTGACCGAAAGACATGCTAAATAAACGAGCGTATATCAAGAAAGCAGCAATAACAGAGACACCATTCTCAAGACTGCCTTGCGCAATTAGTAATGCTCCAACAATACAAACAGATGTATATCCCACGTTACCAGCAAACACCATCAAAGGCATCATGAGACCGCTAAATGCCTGAGCTTTCCAGGCCGAAGATCTAAATCTATTATTTATCTCGACATACGACTGCATTACCTGATTCTCTGAGCAATACAACTTCACAACACTGTGTCCAGATAAAAATTCCTCTATATAACCATTTAACTTGGCAAGATAAGTTTGCTGATCCCCAAAGTACTTCTGAGATATTTTAATTATCAACCATATACATGCCATACCAACCAAACTTGAAAGAATAACTGTGATAGTCATGCGCCAATCCGTCAAGAACATCATAAAAATCGCAAATATTATTGTTAATATAGATGTAATAAACGTCATAACAGATTGATTTAGAGATTGAGACACAGCATCAACGTCATTTGTAATATAAGACAATACATCTCCGATCATATGTTTATCATAATAACTTAACGAAACATTGTTAATTTTTTCTGATATTGCAACACGCATATTGTATGAATTCTTCCGAACAACCACAGACATGATTATTGTTTGCGCATAAGAAAGTACAAAACTCACAACGTATAAAACAACTAAAAAAATAGCAACATTTGAAAAATAATCGCCAACTATAAATAGATCTCTAAGCCAAGCATACTTTGCTGTATAGCTTGGATCAAATAACGAAACCATCTCCCTAATAAAAGTAGTTGCCCAAACATTACAAAAAACGCCTATACATGCAATTATTACTGATATCAACATCATAGTCTTATATTGAGACAAAAAACTTGCTAACTTCTTCATCGCCACAAAGAAATTGTTTGGTTTTTTTATTGATGGCCCAATGCCAGGCCCAGTAGGTAATCTTGATGCGGAATTCTTGGGCATAATTCTGAAATACAGGTAATACTACGAGAATTTTATCATTAACAAGCAGCAACCTTCAATAGTACGATAGATTCGCCACAACGAGATCTTGCATTATTTATTATAATTACGCAAAATTCTCTGTTTTTTGATATCCCAATCTCGCTTAGACTCTGTATCGCGTTTATCTATTTTGCTTTTACCTCTAGTAAGAGCAATAGTGATTTTTAAAATACCATTATTGTTGAAAT
Source organism: uncultured Alphaproteobacteria bacterium (assembly GCA_947367345.1). GTDB lineage: Bacteria > Pseudomonadota > Alphaproteobacteria > RUG11792 > RUG11792 > CANBDL01. The sequence continues at coordinate 29,656 of CANBDL010000009.1, forward strand.
AAGATGTGAGAGCCAAAATAGCCATACCCTTAGTTTGTACCGCATTAATAAGCTTGATATTCTCTTTCTTGTGAAGCAACAATTTTCTTACTCGTTTTGGGTCGTGGTTCTTGGTAGCCTTCTTGTATACAGATATATCGCAATTAAACAGATATAATGAATCATCATCTTTGCAAGTACCAACATAGCTTTCCTGCAATGACATATGACCATCTCTAATCGCCTTCACTTCTGTTCCAAGTAGAATAATGCCAGCCTCGTAAGTTTCTATTATTTCGTAATTAAATTTTGCCTTACGATTGCGAGATACAATCTTGAAGTTTGTATTATTGTTTTTATTTGCCATGATCGGGAATCAACCAACTGCCAATATTCATAAACTTCCTACGTCTTTGTATTTTTCTCTCAGAGATAGAAACTTCTTCTGAAAGACGGATATACTCCAATATTGCGTCTTGCACAGACATCATAGTATCAATAGGATGTCTATGGGCACCTCCGCTCTTCTCTTGTATTACATGATCAATTACCCCAAGCTTTAACAGATCACCTGCAATGAGCTTCTGAGAACTTGCAGCTATTTCAGTATAGCTCTCGTCCTTCCATAGTATTGACGCACAACCTTCTGGAGAAATTACCGAATATATCGAATTCTCAAGCATTAATACATAGTCTGCTGAAGCAATAGCCACAGCACCTCCTGACCCTCCCTCTCCGATAATTACAGACACAATTGGTACGTCTATATCAAAAGATGTTTCGATGCATCGTGCAATTGCCTCTGCTTGCCCTCTTTCCTCAGATTCTATACCAGGGAAAGCTCCCGATGTATCAACAAGAGAAACAATCGGTAAGCCAAATTTGTCAGCCAAATGCATAAGGCGTTGAGCTTTCCTGTAACCCTCCGGAAGAGGCATGCCAAAATTATGTTTTATTCTCTGCTCCATGGTTTTGCCCTTCTCTTGGCCAACTAAAGCAACTTTAACATCAGATATTGTTGCAAAACCAGTTATTATAGAATTATCCTGTCCAAATAGCCTGTCTCCCCTTATTTCCACAAAATCAGTAAATATTGTGCTTACGTAATCAGAAAATTTTGGTCTATCAGGATGTCTTGCAATCTGGACCCTCTGCCAAGGAGTTAACCTGCTATATACTTTCTCAATAAGCCTATCTCTCTTTTTTTCAATATCATCAATAATATATTGATCAGCATTTGGAGATTTTCTGAGAGAACTCAGCTTACATTCCAAATTTAAAATATCTTTCTCAAATTGCATAACGTATATTCCAGATATCACTATATCACTACACCACCATTATAACATCACATTTTAAATATATATCGCAACGTTGTAATTCATAAATTCATGCATCGCAACATATCTCTTCAAGATTACCAATCACGATTTAACATATAAGAAGATTTTCTAGGAATCAAACAATCGAAAAAAGAATCTCAAAAATTTCGCAAAATCCAATATAAATAATTTGAGACTGTCAACCCCAAAAGCCCTAACATCTGATACAATATAACCATATTAGTTATATGGATCAATAACAATGA
>CANBDL010000010.1 GCA_947367345.1 uncultured Alphaproteobacteria bacterium
TATGATGCCGCAGCTGGAGCTGTGATTGGGTAGTTATGTTTATGGTTAGGCTTGTAGCTTTGATGATGGACAGTCTCCACAATAGATGATAGAATTAATCATTTTAAATACTTGATGAGAAATATGAAATTAACTTGTTATTAACTTTTATAAACTAGAATACATATGTATATTACTTTATTGAGGAAAATAAAAATGATTACAAGGTGCAACAAAATTTCATTACTACTTATCCTGCATTCTTATATGATTGTGTCTTTAAATGCAGTGCAACACAGCATGAATCCGAGAATTACAGAGGATAACGGCTACATGGATATCATCCAATTTTCCAATGGGAGTGCTGATCGTATGAGCCAGCAGAACCTGCAAAACACATCTGCCTGTGTTGACATAGACATTGACAATCTTGATCAAGAAAATAATGAAAATGACGATGAAATGAAACCAAAAATCAATGAGACAAGAGATCAATTACATCAAGATCATCAAGTAAATAATTCTTGATACCATCAAAATACCAAACAATGATACAAGATTTATTGACTTCATCACGGCAATATAAATCTTGTTTCGCATCCATTATTTATGGTAAAATCCATTAGAATATCTTGAGTTCTATAAATTAAAGGAGTTTTTTGTTTTGACAAAGTTATCTGGCGGCGTAATTAATGCACAAATCAACGAAAATATAACCTATCAGCAAATAAGATTAATCAATGAGAACGGGGAAATGGTGGGCATAGTAAAAACGAAAGACGCCCTCGCAATGGCTTACGAGTCGGACCTGGATTTAGTGTTAATATCGTGCGATTCTGAGTATCCTGTTTGTAAAATCTTGGATTACGGTAAATATAAATACGCAATGCAAAAGAAAAAAATAGAAGCAAAGAAACAACAAAAAACAATTGATATAAAAGAGATCCAGCTTAGACCTTCAATAGGTGATAACGACTTGAACGTAAAGTGTAGGGCTGCGGAAAGGTTTTTGAAATCTGGCGACAAGGTGAAGCTTGTACTCAGGCTTAGGGGAAGAGAAACAGGTAAACAAGAGTTAGGATTAAGCGTAATAAATAAAGTCATAGATTTTGTATCCGAATATGCAAAAGAAGAATCCGCACCAAAAGTGGATGGGCAGTCGATAATAGTAATACTGGTCGCAAAGTGAGGTTAATATGAATATTTTAATTGTTTTTCACATTATAGTAACGTTTTTATTATCTGCAGCAATATTGCTGCAAAAAAGTGAAGGAGGGGCCTCATTATTTTCGAGTAGCGCCTCATCGCATGGAGCAATGACAGCCAGAGGAACAGAAGATTTTCTAACAAAATCAACATGGGTCTTGTCTGGCATTTTTGTCTCAATATGTCTTGTTTCGGCTTTCATATCGAAGCAGAAATACAACAGAGACAATGACATAGATAGTTATCCAGATATATATTCTATACCAAAGATTAACAATAATACTTCTATAAGTGACTCGGATCACAATGCTGGCAACAGCGGAACTGATGGCGGTAAGTAGTTATGTCGGGCAAAGATATTGTTTTAGATATCAACCAAATCAAGGAAATGATACCGCATAGATATCCATTTCTCATGATAGACAGGGTATATGACATCGAAATGGGGAAGTCGTGCAAAGCAATTAAAAATGTATCAGTGAATGAATGGTATTTCAGTGGGCACTTTCCAAACAGACCAATAATGCCTGGCGTTCTAATGGTTGAGGGGATGGCTCAGGCTGCAGGTGTACTGGCTTATTATTCAATCAAACAAGAAGAACAGCAAGCTCATCAACAAAGCGAGATGTATTTTATGACAATTGACAATGTCAAGTTCAGGGCGATAGTTCAGCCATCTGATACACTTGTCATGTGTATAAATGTAACTCAACAAAGAGGTAATATCTGGAAATTTTCCGGAGAAGCAAGTGTCAACGGTAAGCCAGTTTGTGAAGCATCATTCATGGCAATGATGCCAAACAAACAATAACAAAGGAGTCGCAACATGAAAGGCTCATCTAGTTTAGTAATTATATTAAGAGCACCACTCATGATAAAACTAATAGTTTTTATCTTGTTGGTATGCTCTATAGTATCGGTAGCCGTCATACTTCTCAAGATATCTAGGATCAAAACACTAAACAAACTCTCAGATGATTTTGAGAGTGACTTCTGGGCCAGCAAATCACTTGATAAATTATTTAGCGGGATGCACAATGGCCCGTACGACCCAATGTCGAACATGTTTTGCGCGGCAATGATAGAATGGAAGGACATACTGTCAAAAAACATAGATTCGTTCTCGGCAGGAAAACGTATCGAGAGGGTAACGAATGTAGTCATAAGAAAACATCTTAACGAGTTAGAAGATTGGATGGGATTTCTTGCTGCAATAGGGACAAACGGAGTTATCATAGGCATTTTTGGAACTGTGTTAGGAATAAAAAACGGCTTCTCATCCATTGCTGCAATGAAGGGTGCCAATGTATCAGTTATAGCCCCAATTATATCTGAAGCTCTCATAGCAACCGCAATAGGACTAATAGCCGCCATACCAGCCGCAATATATTACAATATCATTTCTGCCAAAATAAACGACTACCTAACACGTATGGAAAATTTCCAAGACGAGTTATGTACAATTATCGTAAGAAATACGAATGATTAGACAGAGGCCAAAAACACATATACATGTAAATATTGCGCCACTTATAGATGTATTGTTGGTATTAATAGTCATACTCATGTTGACAACTTATACAGTACAAAACGGTATAGAAATAGACGTGCCGAAAACAGAAGAGATGCCACTGAAAGACATTCAAGATGATCCTATTGTTGTATCAATGGACGGAAAAGGCAATTTGTATCTGATGGATAAAAAGGTAGATGCAAAAACGATATCAACAAAAATAAGTGCTATACTGCAGAAGATTAAAAATAAAGACAATAGATCTGTATTCATGAAGTGTGACCAGGGACTGAAATTCGGAACTGTACTATCTATGATGGCTCATATAGCATCAAATACTGGAGCTAAAGTGTCTCTCGTATCAGAAAATGACCAAAGTGATAACGAACGTCAATCGACTAAGAATATTTCAAACAAAAAACAATGATAGGGAAATATATTGTTAAATCATCAATTATACATCTGTGTATACTGTTGGCAATATTGTTGTCTGGTTTAGTTGGGACTCTAACAAAAAAACCAAGACCCAAAAAAAATATAATCACGTTTGATTTTGTTAAAATTGGCCCAGTAAGCACCGCTCACAATAATATTGCATGCCCAAACTCACAACAGAGCGCTCAAAAGAAAAAACCAAACAGCACCACCGCTAAGCAGAGCGCAAAACAGCAACCACCAAAAAGTAAAAAACAAGATACGCAAAATAAATCTAAAACAAATACGCCTACAAAACAGATACCAAAGAAAAATGATACGAATAAAAAAATACAAGATACAAAAAAACAAGAATCGCAAACAAAAAAACAGGAAAAGAATCGTACCACAAAACAAGATTTGGCATTAAGCAAGACAACAAAATCAAAAACATCGGACAATATTGCAACGAACGCAGATAAAGTAGGCGGGGTTCTAACTGCAACACAGGCAGATGTTATCAAGCAAAGACTGTACAATACATGGAATATACCAATAGGTATACGGAATATCAATGATATTTCCGTAGACGTTAGGATAGAATTAAACAGAGACGGGTATGTTACAAACATCAAGATACTCAAAATATCGCACTGCCACCCTAAAGATGCCGACATAATAGAAAAAAGCATATATCGAGCATTGTATAGCGACAAATTTTCTCCTCTGCCTTTTGACAAGAAGAGCCATAATAACTGGAAAGTCATAGATCTTTGTTTTTATCCCGGAGATATGGTATAACGTTAACTTTTATCTGTAAGGAGATTGTGGCATGAAATACGAAGCGAACAAAGCAAAGAAATGGCTTCACGCATTTGGGGTTATACATCTTCTTGAAGAAAACCAGCAAGGAGAAGACATACAAACAAAAACGCGAGACGCCAAGCAAAGTCAGGAAACACAATGCAACTACAAATACAGTACACTTGAAGAACTTAGGAATGCGGTAATGCACTTGGACCACCCACTCAAGAACACGTGCAAAAATACAGTGTTTTCCAGCGGCCCACAGGATGCTCGTCTTATGATAATAGGAGAGGCCCCAGGAGCTGATGAAGATGAACAGGGTGTACCATTCGTTGGAGAAAGCGGGAAACTTGTTAATAATATTCTCAGATCTATAAATATCGCAAGAGACGAAGTTTATGTCACAAACGTTATATTTTGGAGGCCGCCCAAGAATCGTCCACCACTTCCTGATGAAGTTGAGTTCTGCAGACCATACTTCACTGAGCACATAAGACTAATAAGCCCCAAGGTTATACTGCTGTTGGGGGCTGTAGCAACCAAAGCAATACTGCAAAAAACATCTGGCATTACATCTCTGAGGGGGGAGACACACAAGATCGGCGAAACATACGTAATACCAACATTTCATCCTTCGTATCTATTGCGCTCACCAACAAAAAAATACGAGGCCATGCTGGATTTTAACCTAGCAGTACAGTATCTAAAAATATAGAAATATTTTGAATTGCTTATATGATTCTCCAAAATATCATAAATAATACATTTCTGCACTTAGTAATGTTTACTATTCATACGATCAATACAAACCGCAAATTCTCTATTTCATTAAGTTGGCTACCAATATAATTTATTAACATCTCAATTAACAATTTTTTCACTAATGATTGATAAGATCTTGGTATAGATATACATTGTTACCTGTATCTTTTGTAATTGAGGAATATGAAAGTGTATTATTTTCTGAAATTCTTTATTTGTCTTATATACTGTTGTATTTTTATGCAGTATGAATGTATATCTTCGAAAGCAATAAATAAACTCATAGAGCAAAATAGAAATCAAGAAGAAGCAAATAAGGCAATTAAAAATTTGCAGGACTTTAAGAATGGCCTAATCCAGGCCATGAGAAGCGATGGTAAAGTCTGTGATTATCTTTTGACAAAACTAGAGAATCATAAAAATATAAGCTTTATCAATATCACAAGATTCACACCAAATAATAATTACAATAAAACAAAGACTGCAACACAAGATACATTAAATACAGTAAAAGAAGCGCTAGAAAAGTATTTAGCATTAACAAAAAACACTCTTACACTTATTGTATTTGACGAGATGTTCTGGTCACAAGAAAAACCTTTAAAAGACAGGTCAGACGATGAAAATGAAATAACAAAAAGCAAAATTGATGCAATGATCAAAGAGTTATCGCAACGATACAGGAATGCATTCTTTGTCGTGAATTATTTGTATAAGTCTGATATTGTGTGTAATGATATCGAAACATTCCAAAATTATTTAAAAAATAATGATGGTTCGTTCGCAATGCAATCTTTTACTGAAAATATAGTAATGGTATTTAAAGATTATGAAACAATAATGTTTAACACATGTAATAATGTTAATCCATTATACGCAGCATCAAAATCGATGGCTGAAACTCAAGATAAGATGCAAAACTTTATATACTCAATTAATAGATTAGTTTACTTATGCTTATTAGAATATTTGACAAAAACAGACCTAAGTTACAAGATAGGATCTATTTTTAATCATAACAACATAACTTATGTATCAAAGAATGACACAGACACAGCATACGCATTAATAAAAAGATATATTAATACTAAACTTAGTGTCAATTATAAATCAATTAATAGCGCACAAACGAAACGATTACAAAACCAAACAATCATAATACACAATGGTAACGAATTAATAGAACATAACAAACATGGTTATTTTAATGAAGACAACGATGGGATTCTATCGAAACACAGCATCTATATACCTGGAGACGGTTATAATCATGATGGCAGTAATTTTGACATTGAACAGAAAACAGCTACATACCTACGTGATAACTTAGGTATAGCGATTTGTCTTGACTTAAATCTTGGGAAAAATATGCATAATGAATTTAAAGCCAGCAACAATGCAACAAATCAAGAAAAATTGCTACTTATACAATCAAATCATATTGAAATCTTCGATGCTAACAACATAATTAATTTACCAGATGATATAATTATTTCCCACTCTGATACAAAATTATTACTTTCATACTATCATAAAATGAATGAAGAAACACATAATTTTCATCAAGTACAATATAGCGCAGGGTATAATTTTTTACACTTTAAAAAAGATAATAATTTGCTAAAATTGCTATATACAACAATAGGAGATACATACATTTGCAAAAAATACGAAGATTATGTTAACATCACCCTTGGAGTTTTAAATTTAACATACTAATGAGGTTATATTATGAAAAAGTTATCGGTTCGTTATCTATTTAATATAGTAATTGCTTTTTGTACTATTTTTGTGTTTAATATGAAGAATTTTTGTACAAACACCATGCGAAAAAGTGTAACAATTGTATTTCCCAAAGAGGATATATCTATATCATTGTTAAGCAATAGTCAATTCTTAGTAAATGGAATTTTTGAAACAAAGACTCTTAAGAGAGAATATGCCTCTAGTGCACATGAAAATGTATGCGCAACAGAAGTGCTTACAGATACTAATGATAAAGAAAAATACTGTCATGAAAATCAACTTAGTAATAGTAACAGTGAATGCTGTATAAATGGTTTCAGGATTAAGTGTTTCCTAAGTAGAATAAACAGCAATGATTATTATGTAATAATATATAACGCAAAAAATAGTGAACTTGATTATAGTGGGTTATATTCAATGATACGAGAAAAAATTCAGCTTAGATGCTGTTATAGTATAAATGATAGTATAAAAGTGCTTGCAATGAATGATCCACGTTTGTGCAAACATTCTTTTAAGTCTTTCGATGTCATGCAATACCATTTAGGAAATGACAAACTCATCCCATGTGCAATAGAAGAAGTATTTGGTTCTAAGGATAACGTAGAAATTATTGAAAATTCAGAAAAATATGAGTATCGAGATAGTAAATGCAACGCAAATAATGCTTTAGACTTTGCAAACAATGGTTCATCAGATAAAGATACTGTTTCTTCCGCAAATTCTAACAATAGTTCGCATGACAATATCCAATACTCTAATGGTTTTAGCTCTTCCTACAATGCTCCAGTCTCAACAACATGCCAAAAGGATGATACATTACAATTGCAAAGCAACAAAAATCCTCAAAATCAAACAACCACAATGATATAGAAATAATGGAGAGTGATATATGCCACACAATATGCAGTATATAGTTTTCACATCTTATCTGCAAAAACAATCGCATATCAATAAAATAAAAACAAAACATCGCACAAAACAACAAAACATGTTAGAATTATAGCGATAATGATATGTGGTTTTGTATCAAAGCATGCAAAATAATACTCAAAATATATCCAGCATTCTTCCGGTATTAGCTGTGGAAGAAACTGTGCTGATGCCGAACGCCGGTCTGCCTCTGTGCCTTAAAAAAGAAAAATACAAGCATATGCAAGACGAAATTGTTGAAGGCAATGTCGTGGCAGTATTACACCCGATCAGTGGCCCCAAGAAGAAGGACAATATATACGATCAAAATAGCTTCTACAAAACGGGTTGTTCCGGGAAAATAATTCATACAATTACAATTGGCGATCGTATAAATATTCTTTTACAAGGCATATGCAGATTCAACATAGTACATTTCATAGAATCGACGGAAGGTGTTGTGCGCGTGATGGTTGATTATACAAAGTACGCCATAGACATGAACGAAAACAACGACAAAGATGTGGACACAACCAATCTCTTGACTGCTCTGGCATCATACTGCAAAGACATAGATGCGGCTCCAAACTGGAGTGAGATCAACAGTGCAACAACGGATTCTCTTGTATCTGCTCTGGCTATGTCATATCCGCTACACCCCCTGGAACGACAATCAATACTCGAAATAGTCGATCTCAAAGAAAGATCAGATATGATAACCAAACTCATCAATATGAATCTACATGGCAGTGGTACCGCAAATGCAACATTCAATTGAAAGCAGCATAAGTAATATAGATGTCTATGAAGGCGATACAGAAACAATCATAAAACATGGCGAAAATATCTCTGTATGCGCTAAATTCCATATAGAAATATATGGATGCCAAATGAATGTTTACGATGCTCAGAGAATCGCGGAGCTACTGCAGTTCTGCGGTTTTGAGAAGGCAAAATGCCACGAAGATGCAGACATACTTATTTTTTATACATGCAACATAAGAGAAAAGGCTGCTGCGCGACTGTTTTCAAACATAAACATTTTCAAAAACCAAAAGACTAAGGTTGTGGCGGTCGGTGGATGCGTGGTCCAAGCCGAAAAAGAAAATATGTTCCGCCACAAGGCAATCAATATAGTGTTCGGCCCACAAGTGTATCACAAGCTGCCTGAATATATTATGGATGTAATCAATGGTAAGCGCGACAGAATCATGGATGTTGGGATGCCTCAGATGGAGAAGTTTAAGGCAATCCCAGTAAAGCAAAACGTATCATACAGTGAGTTCGTGACGATACAGGAGGGATGCAATAACTTCTGTACGTATTGCATAGTACCGTACACCAGGGGACCAGAGTGCTCTCGGCCAGCAATAGACATCCTGCACGAAACAAAGCATCTAGTTGAGAACGGCGCTCAGGAAATCACTTTGCTTGGACAAAACGTTAACTCATACCATGGGGAAGCTGCATATCTTGGCATCGGTGGTAAAAAAACCTGGGATATCACAAGGCTATTATACGAGGTGGCAAAAATACTGGGCATAAGAAGGCTGAGGTACGTAACATCGCATCCAAAAGATTTTAACAAGGAACTGATGACAGCCCACAGAGAAATAGATGTCCTGGTGCCATTCGTACACATACCTCTGCAATCTGGGTCAAACAAGATACTCAGGCTTATGAATCGCGGCCATACAGTCGAAGAATACCTTGATAAATTAGCTATGTTCCGCGATATAGCTCCGAATATACAATTTTCATCGGATTTTATAGTCGGGTTCCCCCAGGAAACTGACGAGGATTTGCAGGCAACGATAGACGCTGCCCGCATGGCAGATTACAGCTTCTCATACGCATTTAAGTACAGCCCGCGCAAGAAAACGCCAGCATCACGTATGCAAGACCAAATACCTGAAGAAGAAAAGGAGGTTCGACTCGCAAAACTATATGCTGTATTGCAGGAGAGCCAACTGAAATACAACCAGTCAATAGTTGGAACGATACAGGAAACTCTATTCGAAAAAGAAGGCCGCAGGGAAAATCAGTATGTCGGAAAGAATGTATACCTACAATCAATAGTCGTTGAGGCAGATGAATCTCCAATCGGGAAATTCATGAATGTGAAAATAACGAAAGCAACGCAAAACAGCGTATTTGGCGAAATTATTCAATAATGCATGCGTAAAAGAAGAGTCAAAGACCATTTACCAAAAATATCTGTCATAATAGATGACGATAGATGGACAAGGTGTAACGACTATGATTTTTGGCGCAACAAGATAGAAGAAGTATCGAGTGCAGTGGGGCGCAATGCATTGGAATTCTCTGTGCTTCTTACAAACGATAAAGAAATACAAAATCTAAACTTAAGGTTTCGCGGAAAGGACCACCCAACAAACGTACTATCGTTTTATGAGTATTCTCCGAAAGACGTAGCATGCGGGATGGCGAAGGGCTTCCTTGGTGATATAGCCTTGTCGTATGAAACGACTGTCAGAGAGGCCAACGAAGGTTCGTTAGAGTTATTGAATCATTTTTCGCATCTCCTGGTTCATAGCATTCTTCATCTTCTTGGATTCGATCACGTAAATGATAGAGACGCAAAAATCATGGAGATCTGTGAAATAGCTATCCTCAAGAAACTTGGTATAAAAAATCCGTACGACTAGCTTTACATACTAAACATATCTGCATACTTGTCTTCGTTTATAACATTATTGCTGTCATGAATCACATAAAACACTTTGCTTCTCTTCGATTAACCCAAAAGCACTGCCAATCTTATCGATTTGTATAACTGTGATTTGATTTTTTTGGCGCTTTATGATTTTAAACCTGTGCCCTTCTATCACGAAGCTCTGGCCCTCGTGCGGTATCATGCGAATATTGTTTATGACGAAGCCAGCTATTGTTGCAGACATATCGCACTTGAAATGCGTACCGATCTCGCGATTCAAATCCCTAAGATTAACAAGACCGCTTACAACAACAGTTGATTCAGAAATCTTGCGTATGAAATTATTGTCATGTGGCTCGTTATCATCAGATACATCTCCAAAGATCTCTTCAACAATATCTTTGAGGCTCAAAATCCCCATAAAACGTCCGTACTCATCTATCACTATCGCGAAGTTTTCTCGATTTATCTTAAAAACTTGTATTTGGTTAAGAAGATTCTGGTTCTCCGATATAAAAAGAGGCTTCCTCATAATTGACAGCAAGTCGTCGTAGCTAATATTATTAGTATTGTTGATGAGCTTCAGGAAATCTTTTTTATGTAGAACGCCTATGATATTATCATCGCTGTCACGCCAGATTGGTACACGAGTATACGGACAGTTCGAGATCTGGTCTATGATGGAATCCATAGCGTCATTAATACAAATTGTTGCAACATGCTGACGATAAACCATAACATCATCTACTGATATAGAATCAAGATCCAAAACATGTCTCAGCATCGTTTTTTCTTGTTCCATGGTATGCTTGTCGCTGCGCCTGTGAAGCTCTATTGCACCCTTCAATTCATCTAGCGAATCATCAACTGTTCTTTGCGATTTTAGATTTATTCCAAGTATTCTTGCAAACAATTGAGACGCTTCACTCAAAAATCTGTTAATGAATCTTAATTTACGATAAAGAAAATCTATGATATACGCAAAGCGTATCAATATCTTTTCGGATCTAGGAATCGCAATCATCTTCGGGAATACTTCAACGAAGAAGACTATAACAACCACTTGTACAACGGAAAATAACCAGAGATACTTCTCACCGTAATTATCTTTGAATACTGCTGTAGAATATGACGCAAGCATAGAATTTGCGGTAGTTGCACATATCAGTATTGTACTTATAACGGATTCTATATCGTCTTGAAGCCTTATCATGATTCCGGCTCTTTTATTGCCGTCATTATACATCTTCAACATCTTAGCTCTTGAAAAACCGGTAAGAGATGTTTCAAACGCGGAGAAGAACGACCCCAAAAGCATTATTACGATCAAAAGAATAACAGAAAAAGCTAAAGACATTTGGATGCACTTGTACGCCAATATAGCTAAATTCTAGCATAACGAGTAAATTAGCAAAAAATGTTCATATATGTTAGTATTAAAAAGTAATGTCGCTAGAGTAGCCACAATGCATACGATACTACAAAATATATACTTAAGGTTGATAGTTGTATGTTTCTCAACCTTATATCTAATGCAAACTCCTTACATGGATATTTCTTGTGCTGTTAAGTTCGAAAATAACGATGACCAGGCTGAAAACACAAAGCAAGAGCAGGCAGCAAGCACTCAGCAAGAACAAAAACAAATGACAAAAAAAGAGAAGAAAAAACAAGAACGGGCGCAGAAAAAGCAGATTTTAAACAAGAAAGGCAAGTTATCGCTTAGTGCTGCTGGGATTCTAAAAAACATCGCTATTAGTATTCTAACTGGACTTGGCATAATGGCCTTTATCAAATGCATAAACAAATGCTGCGAATCAATATGCAAGTGTAATAGTTGTAGAAGCAGCTGCTGTTGTATGAATAGCGATCAATACGAAACATGTCTTGTTGTTGCTAAGCGATGTACTTATACAGTGGCATGTGTGAACATGGCTCGCAAAATCATGAAAAATAATACAGCTGAAATGGTAAATAATACAGCTGGAATCGCCTATAAATCAATACAAGACCTAGCTTATTCTGGTATGGAAAATACGTGGGACACATGGACTAGCAAATTAAAGGGAAAAATAGACCCTGATAAGTTAAAAGGACTATACGGCAATGTTACTTTGACTACACAGAGCATTTCGAGCGCATCCATTGTAATTGCAAATTACATCGATAAAGAGCTAAAAGATGAGGGTTATCAAATAAAGGAAAATGACGGTATAAGAGAAAGATCCGAATCCAAAATCGATTTGTACGGGGTTGTATCCCTCTCTGTATTGCGAGACACAAAAGATTGCGTATGTTGCTCTACCCCAAATCAAGACTTAGAGGATGAATGCAACACTTTATCTAGTCTACTTGATAAGCTCAATTATTTAAATAGTTGGAAGTGCGATGCTTGCCACCCAAAATGTTGCGGAACATGTTGCGGAATCCAATGCTTTAATAGAATGGTGTGCTGCTGTAATACTTCGTGCTGCTGCATAACAAAAGAAGATTTACTCGAAGACATCAGAAACATTATTACTTCTAAACTCGAGTGTAAACCTTTATATAGTGTCAAGAGCGACGTAAACGGCTATTCTTTTAGTGGTAAAGATACAGTAACGCACAATAATCCGGATGGTTATAATAGATCAACAACTGGATTACACAGTAATTTTGGATTACACAGTAATTTAGTAGGCCATAATGGATCATTGCAAAGTCCAAATATAATGTAAACAATGCGATCTAAGATTAAATTCTTGATCGTACCCTCAATAGATGTGAATAGACATAGCAATATTATTCCGTAGTTCCTCTAATCACATTAGGAAAACAACAACAAGTATCTGTTATAATTAGTGTATGTGTTCGATCTTTGGCTTTGTGTATGTTGCAATCCATGAGAATCATTGGTGGTCAACCTCTAGTTGGTGAAATACAAATAAGTGGAGCCAAAAATCTGGCACTACCAGCCATAGCTGCAAGCATTTTAACTGACGAAACTGTAACTCTTAATAACATGCCAAACCTGGCAGATACCAGCTTTATGCAGGATATAGCTATGCACTTCGGAAGCAATATACAAAGAATATCCAACAACACGTATGAATTCACAACAAAAAAAATAACAACAACAATTGCTCCATACGATTATGTACGTAAAATGAGAGCATCAATATTGTTTCTTGGGTCATTACTGAGTAGATGCGGACATGCAAAGATATCTATGCCAGGTGGATGTGCAATTGGTGCCAGGGCGATAGATTTGCATATATACGCTATGAGGAAATTAGGGGTACACATAGAAATAGAAAACGGTTATATAAATGCCAAAGCAGATAAACTGATCGGGTCTGACATAATCTTTGATCATATAACTGTTGGCGGGACAGAGAATGCTATCCTGGCATCCGTCACGGCGAGAGGCACAACAAGAATCATAAATGCGTCAAAAGAACCTGAGGTAATAGCTCTCTGCAAGATGCTAAATTCAATGGGCGGCAAGATATATCATGATAACGACAGCAATACAATCATAATAGATGGAGTAGATAAGCTTCATTCTACAACGTTTAAGATTATAAGTGACAGAATAGAAGCGGGAACATATGCTATAGCTGCTGCTATTACCAAGGGGAAAATAACACTAAAAGATTGCGTATACGATGATTTGACATTGTTTTTCGATTGTCTAAAGCATGCCGGAATACATATATCCAAAAACGATAACTCTGTTACAGTGGAGGGGTGCGACGTAATCAAACCACACAGTGTAACAACGGCTCCACACCCCATGTTTCACACAGATCTTCAGGCCCAATACATGGCTCTTATGACAATAGCAGATGGATGTTCTCATATTACGGAGACTGTATTCGAAAATAGATTTATGCATGTAAACGAGCTAAATCGCATGGGGGCAAATATTGTAGTACAACATAATACAGCTATTATTAACGGAGTCATGAGGCTTAATGGCGCCAGAGTCATGGCAACAGATCTGAGGGCATCAGTGGCATTGGTCCTAGCAGGTCTGTCTGCCGACGGAGAAACAATCGTAAACAGGCTGTACCACATAGATCGTGGCTATGAGGATATTGACGCAAAATTATCCGGCTGCGGCGCAAAACTAGAAAGAGTCAACGTAGAACAATAGAGGTATATCGTATGTCATTCTTTAAAAATATCAAAGAAAAAATCGCCAATATATTTACTAAATCTAACAATATCGAAGATATAGAGGATGTTCTAGTAGAGGCTGATTTTGGTATAGAGCTTGCAAGTAAAATCGCATTACAACTCAAGAAGAGCCAAGATATTAATGGAGATTTTGAAGCAATTATATCCGATATACTGTCGCCACATATCCAAACCATCAATACCAACAGGGATACTACCGTAATCATGATGGTTGGAGTAAACGGTACCGGTAAAACAACAACTGTTGCAAAATTAGCAAACTACTTCCAAAATCTCGGCAAATCCGTAGATATAGCTGCATGCGATACATTCAGGGCGGCAGCGGTTGATCAAATAGAAAAGTGGGCAAATAAGCTTGGATGCAAACTATTCCGAGGCCAAACAAATAGTGATCCCGCTAGCGTTGCATATGATGCAGTTACAAAATCACAGGGTGATATATTAATCATAGATACGGCAGGTAGAATGCATAATAACCAAAATCTAATGGGGGAGCTACAAAAAATAGATAGAGTACTCAAGAAGTATAATCCGGATTTCCCTCATGAAACCATAATAACTGTAGACGCAACTTCTGGGCAGAATACCAAGGAACAAATCAAGGCATTTGGGGAATATTGCAAACTCACCGGAGTAATACTCACAAAAATGGACTCCAACGCAAAAGGCGGCACGATAGTCGGAATAGTGGACAAGTACAAGATGCCAATATATGGGGGTGGGACAGGAGAATCATTCTGTGATTTTGATATGTTTGATGTAAAAAAATTCTGCAAGATAATGTAAGATTATCTCCGCAGACATTAGCTAGTACTCAACATTCATAAAGTATAAACCATATGCAGGAGCAGTTTGACTTGCTTTTCTGCGGTCTCTAGCAGCAATGATATTCGTTATATCTTCTGGGTGTATTTTACCTAGCCCCAGGTCAACAAGAGTGCCAACAGTAATACGTACTTGATTATGAAGAAATGACTTTGCACTTACGTCTATTGTTATCATGTCATCTTGATTTCTTGTTATGTTTATACGAGATATAGTTCTAACCATATTCTTGTCGTTGGATTGAGAAGAGCAGAATGATGTAAAATCATGTTTGCCTATAAAATTTTGTGCCCCAGCCAACATTTTTGGTATATCCAAAGCCTTGTGAACATGCCACGCTCTATCTTTCATAAAAACAGTATCCACGTAGGAATTATAGATTTTATACTGATAATGCCTCATTTTTGCGGAAAATCTTGCATGAAAATTATCGTCCACAATTGACGCATCTTTGACTGCTATGGCATTCGTTCCAAGATGATAGTTGATGGCTTTGGGCATAGACCTTATATTGCAAGACCACCGATTTTCCAGAAACGTATCGCAAATGTCGAAGTGGGCAACCTGTCCTAATGCATGTACACCTGAATCAGTACGCCCGGAACAAAATAACTGTATTGCGATATCTCCGCCGAACACCCTTGATATTGCTGCTTCCACTGTTTCTTGTATGGATGGATGCTCCTTGCAGTCGGCCTGTCTCTGCCACCCGCAAAACCAAATACCGTTATATTCTATGATAAGCTTAATCCTCATGCTAGGTCATCCAATCATATACTATAAAATTAATCACATAAGCAATGTCGAACAAGCAATTATCTCTGCCGAAAACCGAGAATAATCAGCATTACGCACGAAAATGAAAGCAAGATATCAGCAACATTAAATGTTGGAAAGTGCCAAGAAGATATGTGTAGATCAATAAAATCTATGACATGGCCATATCTACAACGATCCAGCACATTCCCAACGGCTCCGCCAATGAAAAACGAGTATGAAATCTTTTCAAAGGGATTGGTTGCTCTGAACATAATATAACATAAGAGCCCAGACAATAGAATAGACATAGCAATCAAGAGAAACCCAAGATTATATTTTGCAAATACTCCAAAGCTTATTCCTCTATTGTAAGTCACTGAAAAATTTAATATATTTAAGATCTTCACTGGGCTAGAAGCATACGATACAGCCATAGTCTTTGTAATTTGGTCTATCAAAATGGACGACATTGAAAAAAAGAGACACTTGATCGATAATTTTAGTTTAGCATTCTCCATTTTATAGTCTCCAATACTTCTTGTTATATATGATAGATTTAGTTAATATTTCTGGCAGAACCTCTCTGTTGCCATCCGGAGTAAATAATATGTTGTACGGTACGGAGGATATCCCAAGCGAATTCATCAAATCTTGCATCTCGTCATTTGGTTTTGTTATATCACACTTCATAACAACTATGTTATTTTTTGCTAAAAACTTTATTACATCTTTATTACTAAAAAAAACATAATTATACTTACAGTTTAAACAAAACTCGGAAGTAAATGTAAGTAAAACCATCTTTCCTGAGTCGAGATCTTTTCTTATAGAATTTTTGTTGTATTCGTAAATAACTGGTACGTCAAATCTATTGATCAATATACTCGGGTTCATTAAAGTATAGCAAGAAAAACACATTACTATGTTAGCTATAATCTGTATATATATTTTGCGCGATGCCTGAAGAATACACGATGTAGCGCAAGCAAGAAGTACAAAAGATACGCTAAGAAATATATTTTCTCCTAACTGAATCACAATTATATTCACAATCCATAAACAAGCGGCGAGCATCATAATTCCATTCAGACGTTTAAATGCTATCAGCCAATCACCTGGCTTTGGAATAATTTTGCGACATGACGGCAGGGCGGATACCACTATTATTGGAGCAACAAATCCAACTGAAATCATAAAAAATATCAGTAACCCCAGATGCACTTCCATATTCAGGCCAGCGCCTATTGCTGCCCCGATTAAAGGCCCTGTACATATTGTTGCATTAATAGACGACATGGCTCCATGCAATATGTTTGACATAGACTTGCTAGAAACATGCTGAGTAATAAACATAAATTTTTTCTTAAACTGAAAAGCAGCAGCCAATAAACACAATAATGTCAAGCCGGCAACAGTCAACTTAGACATTGCTTTAAGGTTGTTACTCCTTAAGTATATAAGTATTATAAATAAAGACGAAGAAAGAACTAGTAATCTTTTGTTTTGTATTTTTAAGATATCAAAAAAATGCATGGCAGACACAAAGAAAATCACCAAAACCAGTGACACAAAAGATGAATTCTGCATTAATGAGCCCCACATAGACCTAGTTAATGACGTATATAATGCTATAGACATAAATGTTATACATGCACCAATTGCATAATAAATTGAATCCATCTTAGATGTCTTGCCGCTTACTATACCATATATTTTGACTGACAAAAGTGGTAGGCAGCATGGCATAAAATTCAAAAGCAGGCCACAAATTATAGACAAAAATAATATAACCAGAATATACGCTTTTGATATAGACATCTTCTCTCTATAGCTTGGCACGTCATCAAACAACAGTATTGTCTCGGAAGATATGGACTCGCAACCATCAATTGCAATATTATTTACAGAACATGTTACGTATTCTTCGAAATCATCTCTACCAACATGCATGAGTATTGTAATTTTTTTACGATTCATATTGTAATATAGGGTCTGTATTCTAGATATAAATGCATTTCGTATGTCTATCTTGCTTCTGCAATCATTGCCGCAAAATACGCTTACAGATCCTCCGTAACCATCTATTTTCAATTTCTCTGGAGTAACATCGCAACAAAACTCAAGGTCAGCAGCAATATAATATTTTTTACCAAACTCATAACTTCGTATTATATATTCTATACAATCATTTTCTTTGCAGGACAATATATTTGAGGCAAAAAGATTGTAAATGCAATATAATAAGAATAGCGTGAAATAACGAGGAAGCTTACCTAGTAAAAACTCCATACAATACCTAAACTGACTAGAAATACGCAAAAAATTTGATCTAAAACTTAGCAAGAAAACATAGAACAAAAGTACTACAAAACCAAGCAAGCAAGTATAAAATTAACAACAAATAATTCTTTGTAGTACGTAAAAAAAAATATCAAAAGTGGTGGGTGATGACGGACTCGGACCGCCGACCTATTCGGTGTAAACGAATTGCTCTACCAACTGAGCTAATCACCCTCTTTTTTGTGTGCGGGTACGTTACTTCGATCCGCCTATCAGAGCGTCTTTAAGTTGTTTTCCAGGCTTAAATTTCGCAACTGTTCTGGCTGGTATCTTGATTTTTTCTTTTGTTCTCAGGTTTCTTCCTTCGGATTCTGGTCTATGAGAAACCTTGAAACTTCCAAAACCTATCAATCTTACCTCATCGCCACTCTGAAGAGTTTTGATTACAACTTCTACAAATGAATCCAAAACCTTCTCAACATCGGATTTTTTGACTCCAGAAATATCTGTTATACCGGATATCAGTTCATTCTTATTCATATATCTAACCCTCAAAAAATAATTTTACTCTTACATTCTACCACAAGACAATATCTGGTCAATATTCTTTTACAAAAAAGTATTAAAAAATCGGGCTTCAATGGTGCCACAAGAGAGAATCGAACTCTCGACCTCTCCCTTACCAAGGGAGTGCTCTACCACTAAGCTACTGTGGCGACCCATTGATTTTAACACACTTTCGCATATTTCTGCAAATCCTTGCAAAATAACTGCTATCAAAAAAATTTTCCAACTACATAAAACAAAAAAAACAACGTACTTACTGAGGTGCACGACAAGAAATTTTGGCTGCGCAAGAAAAATTACAAATTATGTTAATAAAAACGTGTATTAACTACACAAAGCTCTCATTGCATATAGTAATTTTGTTTTCAAAATTATCAGCAATTGACATATTGTGTGTCGCCATTATCAATGTAGCATTTTTCTCGCGCACAAAATCCATCATAAAACGAAAGATGTGATCTCCTGTTTTGGGGTCCAAATTCCCTGTTGGTTCATCTGCAATTACAACTTTTGGGCTATTTGCCATTGCTCTAGCTATAGCAACTCTTTGCTGCTCGCCGCCAGACATCTTTCTGCAAAGACAATGAATTTTGTTTTGGAGTCCAACCATGCATAAAAGATCCTCCGCCTTAGCAAATGCATCTTTCTTGCTATAACCAGCTATCAAAATCGGCAAAGCAACATTCTCAAGAGGGCTAAAGTCATACAAGAGATTGTACGCCTGATAAACAAATCCTATGTCTTTGTTGCGTATCATTGTAATCTCTCTGTCAGACATATTGCCGACATCTTTCCCGGCAAATACAACATTTCCGCTAGAAGCTTTATCAAGAAGACCTAAGACATGCAAAATACTTGATTTTCCTGAGCCACTCTGGCCGACTATCGCATACCTCTCGCCCTCATAGAAAGAATAGCTTACTCTCGATAAAACGCGAGTTATGGAAGATCCACTTCCAAAGTGTATGCAAATATTATTGATATCTATAATTTTTTGTTTGTCACTAATATTCATTCTATTCTGTTACTTAGTTTGAGTTTCTTTCCCAATATTAGTGACATGAAGAATCCTTTCTGTAAACAAATCATTATCATCGAAGGAAAAATCTAATACATCAATATTCTTCTTGCACGATTCCAGTATTGATTCTAACGCCTGAATCTTTGAGGTTATTGCTTTATGTTTTGAAATGCTACCGCCACGAGCAAGGCGGCGATTATAAGAAGAAATTTTCGCTTCTACAGATTCAACAATCAATCTATGGTCTAGTCTGGTAGTTATGAGTCTCGCCTTATTGGCATCTGTTTTTCTTAGTAAACCCACAATACAGCTCAAATTGTATCTATGATTACACTTATACTTTATGCAATCTATCAGCTTCACATTTGAATTAGAAATTGCGGTCTTTATTGAATCAGCAATTGTCGACCTTGTAAACAGTAAATATCTTTCAGCATTACTGATATTTGCAACACTAATATTAAAACAGAATATCTCGATCTCGCTGCATCTTGACAAAAGAATTTCTTCTATGTCTTTGATTTGTTTGGCGTTACCGCCAACAATAATAGCGATCTCGACGCCAATCAACATCTTGTCCAAGTCTCTCGCTAGAATTCCAAATGGGTATGGCGCTTCGTTTGCAAACCCCAAACACGCATCAATTACCAAGATAGAAAGATCGGAATGACATCTGTGAATGTATTTATCCTTATATTTTGAGTCTTCTTCGAAGTGTTTGCATCTTATTCCCCGTATATTTTTTTTCTTCTCGCGAAGCTCTGGCGATACGAATCTCTCGTAATTACTGCATACATTGGAGCCGCACACAACCATAACATCATGACAGGCGTTTTTGCCAGATTTTGCTAAAACACATAGATCTTTTCCGAAATAAACTTCCGCACACTCAGATAAAGATATTGCGTTCTCGCCTAGTTGTTTGGTGGAAAATTTTTTGCCGTCAACATGCAATGTGCAATTCACATATCCGCCATCGCAGCATGCAATAAATGGCTTTGCGCCGCCAAGAATTAATATGTTGTAAATATGACGGCAAAGAATATCTCGATACTCATTAAAAATCGTATTAGATGCTACAGATATAACTGGCATGCAGGCCTTATCAACCATCACGTCAGAATCTGATCTCACGAAATGCCTCAAAGAATAAATCCTTCTTAACAGATCGGCAAAAAAATTATTTCTTTTATTTATGAAAAAAATTAGATGAGCAAGGTAACCAGATTTCATCGAATACCGCATAAAAACAATGGAGCAGGTGATGGGAATCGAACCCACGTGGCCAGCTTGGAAGGCTGGAGCTTTACCATTAAGCTACACCTGCAGTAAAAATAATCAGTGGTGGAAGGAGCAAGATTCGAACTTGCGTAGACATACGTCGGCAGATTTACAGTCTGCTGCCTTTAACCACTCGGCCATCCTTCCTACATATTCAATTCTATTGCATATGCGCATTTCCTGTCAAGATTGTGTGACAAATTACTTATGTCCAAGCTGACAACATATAAGTTTATTATGCTATCATCTCAGTATATCGATCTTCTGGAACGATCGTGTGTAAGATGCGTACAAGCATAATACTACATGGCCCCAACAATGCTCTTAACAACAATGCGGCTTGCGATCTTGCGGCACATTTTGTGTTATGTGATCCAAATAAAAATAAAAGAGGATCGGATGATGAAATAAATTCTGCCATACAACATATATCAGACAGGATTCATCCATCTGTTTTTGTATCAGATGATTTATCGATCGAAACTATGCATGCTATGCAGGAATTTCTTGCTCAAAAACCACTAGTTGGTACGAATAAATGCGCCATAATACAAAATTGCAATAACATGCTAAAACCAGCAGCAAACTCATGTCTCAAGGTAATAGAGGAGTCGGGCGAGAATAATCTTATCATCATAACAACAGAATCAGTGGCATCTCTTTTGATGACAATAAGATCAAGATGTTATAAGGTGTATATCAAAGATAGCTTCTGTGATATATATAACTTCTCCAATGAAAATCAATATATATCATACAAGCTCAAGAATATAGATCAAGAATTTCTCACAAGAATTATCTCTTTTATAACAAGAGAAGATCAAAAAAAACACAGAGATATAGACGGTATAAATTCTAGCAAAATTCTGGAATCAATAAAGCCTCTAGATGAGGATAATTTGCAATATATCCCTAGCATATCCATGCATTATCTTGAATTCAAAATGCATCATGACCGTAACAATTCCATCGTATATGCCAAAAGAGCCTCGAAGATAAATAAAATTCTCATGAGCTCGCAGTCTCAAGATCAAAACTATCTAGCTCTCATCTGTATCTT
Organism: uncultured Alphaproteobacteria bacterium; assembly: GCA_947367345.1. GTDB lineage: Bacteria > Pseudomonadota > Alphaproteobacteria > RUG11792 > RUG11792 > CANBDL01. Next base: position 21,992 of record CANBDL010000010.1, read on the forward strand.
ATATTGCATCTCATGACAATGAATATACATTTTAGCAAATCACAAATATTATTACTGTATATCGCAATTGCTAGAATATTTTTGACAACTTATTCGTGTGAAAATACAGACGATGATGCAGATGAGGACTGTGAAGAATTCTACCTCACAATAATAGATAAAAGTACTCAAGAACAACATAGTACAAAGCAAGAGAATTCAGAGTATGAAGAAGGCAACCTGAAACACGATGACGACGAAAACGATAAACAACAAAAAGAAGAGCTAGAGCTTGCAATAAGGTATCTGCAGATGGATGAGTTCATGGTTTTGTCTACAAATGCAATACAAAGTAATAAATTTATCATGCATAATCCAACAATATATGATATAGCTAACTATATTTCAAACAAGTATGCACAAGATCTTGAAAAACGCAAGGTCAAGAAATATACAAGAAACGTAGATTGTGTTTGTTTTGGTGATATAATGGCCATCTACATAGCAAATAAGCTGCCTGACGAAATACAAGTAACAATAGATAAAATAAACAAAGTTGGGGCAAATGCTGTAATAGTAAATGTAAAAGACGATCTCGGAAGAATAACCATAGACCAATCTGAGTCAAATAATAAGTCTTTGATGTGTAGATCGATAATCAAAAATATGAAGCAAAAAATTGCAAAGCTTAAGCAGAATGGATTCTATACGATAGCAAGAATAGTTACATACAAAGACACATCTTTGATTATAAATCCAGAATACTACAACATGTATATTATGGATAAAAGAATACCTGATGGAGAATGCCCGCAAAAGAAAGACATATGGTGCGACAAAGAAAAAACATACTGGCTTAATCCATTCAGCAACAACGTAACTCAATATCTCTTATCAATTATTAGAGAGGCATGCCTGATTGGATATGACGAAATACATCTGGATTATGTGAGATTTTCAACTTATTTATCAAAAACAATAGAGGCTTATAACAATCCAGAAGGAAAAACAAGAGAACAGGCTGTAACAGAATTTATAAAGCAAGCAAAGGAGCTTGTCGATTCGTACGGTAAAAAACTGTCGGTAGCAATATTCGGAATAATACCAATAGAAGCATACATGCACATTAATGAAACAATACTTTGCCCACAAAACAACAACCAAGAGGAAAACAACAACACCAACAATAAATACATGGCAACATCTAAAACAATAGGACAAGACTACGATTCAATCTGTAAGGTTGCAGACTATATTTGTCCGATGCTTTATCCATCGCACTTCCCGTACGAATATTTTGGAATACCAGCCCCGGACAAAGACCCATATCAAACCGTCTGTAAGGCACTAATGATGGCTGAATTCGCAAAAAAATATCGTGGGCACAAAGCTGAGATCAGGCCATATCTTCAGTGCTTTACAGCATCTTGGCTTAAAAAGGATTCATACATGCTATATGACGGCAAAACATTAAATCAACAGATTAAAGCCTGCTGCGACAATGATATATACTCCTTCTACTTGTTTAATAATGCCGGAGATTACAAGGTTTTTTACATGTGAAAGACAATGAGTTCAATATATATACACTGGCCATTCTGTAATTCCAAATGCACATACTGTAATTTTTACAGTATAGTTCAGGAAAACTTGGACTACAATGCCTGGGTCGAGAGATATTCTAAAGTGCTCAGTAAAATGTCGTTATTCTTCCGCTCAAATAGCAAGAACGAAGTAATCACAAGTATATTTTTTGGTGGCGGCACTCCATCTCTTTTACCAGAAAACTGTATATGCAAAATACTTGATTCATGTGCAAAATATTTTGTTATAGATGACCATGTAGAAATAACACTAGAGGCAAACCCATGCACACTAAATAAACACAAGCTACAATCGCTCAAGAATACTGGAATTAATAGATTATCCATAGGAATACAATCAATAAATGATGTAAACCTAAAAATGCTTGGCAGAAAACACAGTTCATCCGAGGGTCTGGATATGGTGACAACAGCATCGGATATATTTGATAACGTATCGGCTGACTTTATTTATAACATACCAGGCCAATCCATCAATGAATGGGGCGATGAACTTAAAGTCATTTCGTCTCTTCCTCTGAAACATGTATCTCTCTACGAATTAATCGTAGAAGATGGTACAAAGATGTCGCAAGATATACAATGTAATAAAATTCCAATGCCAGACCAAGACAACATAGAATTTATTACAAGAACATACGAAGTAATATCTAATGCCGGATTCACAAGATATGAAATCTCAAACTTCGCAAAACAAAACTATATGTGTCGCCATAGCCTATCGTACTGGAATTATGACGAGTACTATGCGGCCGGACCAAGCTCACATGCACGAGTAATGCAAGACAACAAAAAATATACTATAGAGCAAGTATGCGACACAAATAAATGGCTAAAGTGGGTAGATTCAGGCTGCAACTTCAATATGGTAGAGCTAACAGATATAGATATATTAAGAGAAAAGCTAATAATGGGGCTTAGAACCATTTTTGGTCTTGACATAACAGAGATCCCAAACCAATACAATCAAACAATATGCGATAAAATTAATGTGCTTCAAAAAAATAATCTCGCAAAACTCCAAAAAAATAGATTAATACTCACTGACGAAGGTTTTATCCGACTCAACAAAATAGTGGAGTATCTGGCATGATAAAGAAACGTATGTCTGCTATGTTTATTAATCAAATATTAACAATTAGTGGGTTACGATTTATGTGTATCTGCAAAGCTGTATACGCATTCATGAATATCAAAATACTAAAAACTATACTAGTGTTTATTGCTTTGTTTAATCATAATTATACCTGCAGTAACAATACATGTAATAAGTATATTTCAAATTTAATGTCAAAAAATACACACCATAAAAAACAAATACATTATGATGTTGATAATGATGACATTGGAGAAATACTCAGAATAATAGAAAAAAAGTTTAAAAAAATCAATGATCTAGACATGTCTAGTGATGCTCCCGAAAAAATTGTAGATAAATTTTGCGATAAACTGTTGGTGTCAGGCGCCTTTGCGGTATACTACAGGAATACTGCTGACCTTAAAAAGAAAGTAGCAAGCCTAAAACAAAATATTCTTGAAGAATACAATACAAATCATGCGGTTAGACAAAACATTAACACAGTATACAAACAATATCTTCACATCGATGCAATCAGTAATTGCTATATGGTATACGACAACTTTGTTCATGAAATAACATCTGGGCAAATCAATATCTCAGTGTTATACAACATAAATACTATAAAAAAAATTTATCATCACATTATAAAATTATTGAACAGCATAGTTACGTTCTACAAAACGTATAACCCAAAACTATTGCGCAATATGGACGATAAATTTAAAGAAATATGCGATATTATATTTGACAATACAGACATTTCAGATGGTGCATACAAAGAAGACAAGAGCCTCTGTGTCACAAAAATTATAAACATAATGTGTGAATTCTTAAAGCTACTACTGCATATATCTCAACAAAATATTGTAAACGGTACATGCTATATAGATGATGCATGCAGAATAGTCGACTCATGCGGCAACATAATCTTCGTTCCAGACATAGTGATGCCTAATAAATTTTTAAAATCCTATAAGAGAACCATGCAAGAAGAATATCAAGCACATGAATTACATAATCTGGAAGACGCAATGGGCTTTCTGCATATCACAAGAATACCTCTTGAATGGATTACTAAACACAAAACAAAATATAAAAGATTTGTACAAGCAATATGTGATATATCAAAAAATAATGTAGGCAATATATTACTTCATGAATGCATCAAATATCTCAAGCACACAATCCCAAGTGCGCAAGAATTTGGAACACACATAATCCACATGGAAAAGATAAACAGTGTTATAAAAAACAATTACTTTTATATGCATTTATACGCAGCAAATATGCATGCTTTAAATATTATTTATAACAGCATTATCAGTAACAGGAGAACAAAAGATCAAGCAGATTTTCTGGATAAATTTTATCAAAACCATACATCGAGACTGCGCGTATCAAATAGTAGGCAAGAAATAGATTTTAAGATGTTTATGGAATCAGAATATATTGACAACTGTGACAAAGTTAACGTAGTATCGTCAATATTGGATAATATAGTTTCATCAATAAAAAATACAAAGATTAATTTTGTGGATCAAGATGTAAAAAACTTCGGGGCATTACTGAATATATCAAACCACATATACATCAATTTAGGCTTCAAAGAAACAACAAAGCTTAGCGGTATCAAAATATACAACAGTAAAGCTGTCAATGGAGACAGTAGTGTATTATGTCCAATAGACATAACCATGGAATTAGCAATCGTACACGAGCTAATACATTTAATACATTACTGCAAGTATGGAAATACAAGCACTAGCACAAAAATTGCTGATACGCTAAGTCAGTACGATAATTATTCAACAATATACACGAATGACGAGGAAGTTCACACAATATTCGGTATTAAAGACACAAATATAGATAAAGAAAACGCGAACCATGATAAGGCAATGGAGATCATCATTGAGAACTACAAATCCGATAGAAACAATATGCAAAACAACATATGCAGCAATAAACAAAAACAAGAAATAACATTAATATATGATTTCATAAGCGAAAAAGGATATATTGACTCTCAAGAAACAACAAACGCAAGAGAAATGTACGGTAATACACGACACATAGCTCAGAAAACCAAAGAAGATGAATTCCGAGTAGTTAGATGCGGCCATGTATCTTATCAAAAGGGTCGCCGTATCACATTAAAAGTCGCAGAAGAACTTGCAAAACAATGGGGAATTGATATCAAGCGCAACAAAAACGGGAGCTTTATGCTAATAAACAGACCGAAGAGGGAAATACAAGAGCCACAAAATATTATAAAAATCAATAGAGGTAAAATATGGGGTACTAGAAGACAAGGATAATTAGCGTAACTTCAAAGCCAATACATTTGCTTAAATCTCAGCATATCATCATAGTAAAAGCCAAGGATCCCAATAAACATCTATGACATTTTTTACTTTACATTTCGCACAATAACATGCTACAATCAGCCATCATTAATTATACTTTATGTGTCGATGATATGACGTTAATCAACAACACAATGTCAGTCAAGAATATCTCATCAAAACCATCTCTATTCTTTCTCTTTATTTTCAATATTATTTGCACACATTCATTACATTGCTTTGATGGTTTTGG
>CANBDL010000011.1 GCA_947367345.1 uncultured Alphaproteobacteria bacterium
GGTCATTGTTATTGATCCATATAACTAATATGGTTATATTGTATCAGATGTTAGGGCTTTTGGGGTTGACAGTCTCAGCAATTCGATACTCAAAACTTGGGTATAAGCGAGATGGAATGCTTGTCAATATACCTCTGTGGCTTGTTCATAAGACTATGGAGTTGGTGTGAGATATAATCGCATTTTATTCTGTATGCTAAAAATACAAGCGCAGATATGACAAGATAAATAACTGTACACGAGTCAGCCACTAACAACAACACCAAAAACACCACCGCAAACATCAATCCCAATACACAATCCCGTAGTAACTCCCTAACAAGCAAGAGACTCAACAAAATCAAACATCCAACATCCATAAAAACGCAATCAACGCAAGATATAATTGATATCGAGCCGCTTGATATTCTATGGATTTGGAAAATCTTGGACAGAAATACTGGGAAAATAATAGCATTCATAGTAGCTAATGACGCAATGCAATCACTAAAATCTCCAAACATACTACCGCCTCTATTCCACTACCCCCGAACAAACAGTGACAGAAAGCAGCTTGGTATGAATTTACTATAGAGTTGTTATAAGATGCTAATGCTAAAGAAGTTTTGTTTACAAGGAATAAGAATGATTCGTTGTTTTATTTAGCATACCTCACACTCACAACACAAAACCTTGGATATACACTGTGTTGAAGTATGGACGCTTGAGGGACGCTTGGTTGACTGTCTCAAAAAGAATTATCAATACAACTATAAATCAATCGTATATATTATATATAGAAAAACGGAGGATAAAATATCCTCCTTATAGTGAGAGTGATTAATCTCCGTAGACATCGAAGTCTTGGGTTTCGTCGATTTTGTTGAACAAGACTTCCGGTTGCGATACCTTGACAACATCGCCGCTTGCGTCGATGAATGACAGTAGCTTCTCGGCTGCGATAGGTGTAACAGGGGATATTGCCTTGGTAATTTTGATGATTGCCGCTACCATTGTATATAATATCTTATTCAGCAATTCGGCATCGTCCTTGATGGCCCATGGTTTTTGAGAGTCGACGAACTGGTTCGCTATACTGGCGGCCTTTTCGACCTTCTCAAGATACCTGTTGAACTGGTATTTTTGTGCTAGATCGTATCCATCTTGGATTTCTTTGTCTATGTTGTTGAGGAAGTCTTGGTATTCTCCATCAAGCGACACCTTCTTAACCTGGCCGTCGCATTTGTTGTATATGAATGACAGGACTCTCTGGCACATGTTGCCGTAGGAGTTGGCAAGGAAGCTGTTGTATCTGTTTATGAAGCTTGGCAGAGAGAAGTTGCCGTCCTCACCGAATGACATCTCTCTTAGGACATAGTAGCGGAATGAGTCAGATCCGAAGAGTTTGCAATATTTGTTTGGGTCCTGGACATTGCCTAGCGACTTTGACATTTTTTCTCCGTTGCTTATCCACCATCCGTGAGATACTATCTGCTTTGGCAAAGGTATACCCGCTGCCATGAGGAAGGCTGGCCAGTATACTGCGTGGAATCGCACGATTTCTTTACCGACAAAGTGTATTGCATTGTTCCAGTATCCGTCGTTTTGCTGTTGGTTATCAGGGTATCCGTTGACAGTGATATAGTTGACAAGTGCATCAAGCCACACATATATAACGTGCTTTTCGTCTCCAGGTACAGGTATACCCCAAGAGAATGTTGTACGAGATATGGCTAGATCCTTGAGCCCTGATTTGACGAAGCTTATAACCTCGTTACGGCGTGAGTCTGGGTAGATGAAATCTCTATGCTCTTCGTAATAAGCCAAAAGCTTATCCTGAAATGCTGATAGCTTGAAGAAGTAGCATGGTTCGCGCATCATTGTTACTTCTCCGCCAAGAGGTGATTTACCATCTATAAGCTCGTCGTCGTTGAAATATGCTTCGTTGCGCATATCGTACCATCCAGAGTATTCGCCGAGATATATGTATCCGGCTTCCTGGAGTTTGCGCCAGAAAAATGCGACAGATTTCTTGTGTCTTTCTTCTGTCGTTCTTATAAAATCATCGTTGTTTGCGTTGATGGTGACGAGAAGATCCCTAAATAGCTGTGATATTTCATCTGTAAACTCCTGAGGCGTCTTGCCTGAGTTTACAGCGCTCTGCTCAACCTTCTTACCGTGCTCGTCTGTACCTGTAACGAATTTAACATCATAACCGAGCATTTTATTGAGGCGCGCATAGATATCGCATACTATTGTTGTATATGCGTGGCCTATATGGGGCTTTGCATTTACATAATATATCGGAGTTGTGATATAGAGCTTATTGTTGCTTTGTGTTGTCATTGAGCTGAGAAAAAATATGATGGTTTCGTAAATTTTATCATGCTTGTAGATTGAAATACCAATGTTTTTTGGCGATATAGAAAAGTTTTAGATTCATTTGGTTTTTATGGAGCGCCGCAAAAAAATTAGTTTGAGCAAGATATATGAGTGTATTGGTTGATATTTTTCGATATTGTATGTGGTATGTTACAATTTCCATGTATTTGTTTCTTGATTGCCAAAAAAGTGTTGACATAGAAATGTAAATTAATGTAGAATATTCCATGTAGTAGTTATACTATGCAATGTGACGACATAGTTTTATGATGTTATTTAGTTGCATATGTTTTTTATTTTTAAATTTTTTTATAGAGGTATATCAAAAAAATGAAGGATGGTTATATGAATAAATTTTTATCGCGCGGTTTGTTTTTGTTGGCGTTTTGGGCTATGCTACCTGGTTGTTATGCATCAACTCAAACATCTCAAAATAAAGCAGTTCTTAACAAAGAGACGAAGGGAGGTGGGTGTTTGCAACATTTGAGTTCTAGATCTGCAACACAAAAAAAACAAAACTCTACGGCACCATCAACTCAGAACAGTGGTGACGTCTATGTATTACAATCACAAATGTCACCAGCAGTATTGGCAGAGCAAAAAGGCGTTTTTTCAAAACAAGAATTCAAAAAACAACAAGAGCTATCACTAGAAGAACAATATACGGCGCACCACAGTATTGGAATTGATGTTAATGTTGAATGCGGAATTAAGCGAGGTAAGGAGAAGGTAGGCTATGGGGCTATTGCTAGACTCGGCTTTGGTTTTGCTGTCTTCAATAAAAATCAGCCATCCAAAAAGAAAAGCTCAGAGAATGATTTACAGATTTCGGATACCAAAAATAGATTTTCTGTTACTGGTACTGTGACTCCGTTTATATCTCTCTATGACAAGGTTGCCTTTGGTCCTGTTTTGGGTTTGAAGTGGTCTACTCTGCATCTTGCAAAAGGTTTTGAGAGATCCAATATTTTGTCTATCCCTGTAGGATTAGAAGTGATAGTTGCAGCATCCGACAATTTGAGTGTTGTTCTGGCATACAGATATGAAATATGTGTATGGAAGAGCAAGATCCTCAATGGAGTCAAGTGTGGCAATCACTATGTAGGTTTGTCTTGTTCTTGTAAGCTTTATTCCGCAAAATCAGGTTTCTATGTTGCCGCTAATGCTGGATTAAACTATAACTGTATGCAATTCAAGTTTGATAGCAAAGGTGCCGATGCATACAAGGATTTGATCGCTAAGTTTGAGAATGCATCTGGATCAGATAAGAAGCGGGACGCAAATGAAGCAGCAAGCCCTTTTGCTACACAACAAAAGCAAACCAAAAAGTAATGATGTCTCCAAGCTAGTTTTTCAATGAGTTGTGACGTAAAGCATGTGTAATTCTGTTTATTGATCGGAATTAATGTGTAGTTTGCGTCAATAAATTCGAACCCAGGGTTAGATAAGGCACCCAGAAATGGTTTTGTATATGCTTTGCTTTCCTTGGGTTTTTCTTCTATTGATTTTCTGTCATGACATATTTATCAAAGGCATTGGTTTATTGTCTTTAGTATTTGTTTGTGATAGGATTGAGATATATCGTCATGCGCGGATGTGGTGAAACTGGTAGACACGCAAGATTTAGGTTCTTGTGACGAGAGTCGTGGGGGTTCAAGTCCTCTCATCCGCACCAGTTTTGTATACGGAATTTTGTATTATGAAATTCGAAGTCTTAACAGAAGATAAATTTTTAAAAGAATATAAGGTGACCATCAAGTCTAGCGTTATTCAAGATAAGGTTGATGCAGTAGTTCTAGATAGAGCAAAAACATTTAAGATTCATGGCTTTAGAGCCGGTAAAGCCCCTATTGATATTGTTAAAAAATATACAGAACAAGATATCTTTGGGAAGGTTCTCGACAAATTGATTGATCAGGCTTGTGATGATTTGATAAAAGAGAATAGCGGAATTAAATTATCTCAACAGCCTCGGTATGAAGTGCTTGAGCCATACAGCTCAGGTAAGAATTTTGAATTCAAGTGTAGTCTTTTTTTGAGCCCAGATTTTGATTTGAAGGAAATAGACTTCAAGATAGATTATATTGAGCCAGTAATAAGTGATGAAGACATTGATGATTGGATATCCAATTTTAGAAAACGTGAGCCAATTTGGACTGAGTCATCTGATCCAGTGAAATCTGGTGACTTGGTTGTCTACAAGGCCCCTTGTTTTGTTGATGGGAAAAAAGACGATGGCAGATCTATAAAGGAGAGCAGGATAGTTATACCTGAGAATATTCAGGATGATGCTGAACTAATCAATGGTTTTTTGGGCAAGAAAGCTAGAGATAGCTTTGATTTTGTGCCAGCTACTGATAAAAATTGTACTTACAAGGTTGTCGTTAAGAAAGTATATTGTCGCAAGGATATCTCGGACTCAGAGTATGCTAAAGAAGTTGGCATTGGCAGTTTAGACAAGATGAAAGAGCTGGCAAGGCTGATGATTAAGGATAAAATCGATGGCGATGCTTTTGTTTATTACAAGCACCAGGTGTTGGATGTCTTGGATAAGGAATATAGCTTTGATGTACCAGATAATATTGTGAACGAAGAGCTGACGAGTATTGTTCGTAATATCATCTCTGATAAAAACACATACGGAGAAGACAGTGATAAAACTGAAGAGGAGTTGAGAGAGGAGTACCTTGATATTGCAAGGCAACGAGTAAAGCTTGGGTATGTCTTAAACAGCATAGCTTGTGCCAATAATATCGTTGTCACAGATCAAGAGATGTATAACTCAATAATCAATGAATCGTTGAAGTATCCTGAGCACTCAAGAAAAGAAGTTATGCAGTATTATTTAAAAAATAGGCAGGCGTATTTGTATAAGCAGGCTAGCGTTCTTGAAGAAAAAGTTATAAGGTTCATAGTTGATAAGTCTGATAAGAATACAAAACAAATGAATTGCAAGGAAGTTGAGGATGTGGTTTCCAAGATAATGGATGATGAGTAGCGGCTTCTTTTGCTATGGTATTTCATGCATTGTATTATGTTTTGTTTTGGTGCATTAGCCGTTAATATACTTGTGATGTCGCGAGTTTTTTCATAGTATTTTGCTGATTGAATTTTTGCTTGTCACATATTTGTGTATGGTTGTGTATAGTGGGCGTGGCATAGAAGTCTTAGTACATCCGCATTAAACGTGAAAGAGTTTACGTTTTTGGAAATTTTGTTTGCTAAATTGATCAGATTGTCTGTTGCTAAGTACGGCAATCATGATGATCGCGTATATTTCAACTTACATTGCTGCATCTCTCTGAATTATCTTGATTATGCAATTGTATTAATATAAGTTCATTTGCTAAAATAAAAGTAATACTTTGGGGTTTTGTCACATGCATATCGATATAGATTCTACATTAATTTTAGCTCCAATAAATAAAGATAATGTTGTCGGAGAGGATCTCACATATCTCGAGATATATGATGAGATAAAAGAAGCCAGAATTAACGAAGATGATAATGTGTCCAGAGGTGTGTGGGAGAGAGATTTAAAGAAATCCGATTGGAAGAAGGTCGTTAGACTGTCATACGATGTTTTATGCAACAAGAGTAAAGATTTGCAGGTTCTTGGGTGGCTTTGCGAGGGGCTTGTTGTTGAGGATGGGCTGGAGGGCCTCGTGATAGCTTTAGATGTTTTGCATGATTTTTTACAGGAGTACTGGGTAGATTGTTATCCGGCCGATGAGGACAATGGTTTTGATTATGTTTATAAGACTAATATTCTGCAGTGGATCGCAAATACCTTGAATAGAAAGATTTCCGAGGCAAGGATATTCAAAGATAGCGATATAACAATAGATGTTTATGAGTATTCGTTTAGTATAGATCAAAAGATAAAACAATACCCTGACCATAGTAATAGTATTATAGAGTCAGCTATTCAGAATGGATATATAAGTTTAGATGATTTTAAGGATGAATTCTCCAAAAAGATTACATCATGTATAGATGAGTATAAAAGTTTAATAAACGATTGCAAAAATGGTATTCAGAAGTTGAATAATTTTGTTGATAGTATTCGTAATTCTGATGTTTATTTCGGAGATTTACTGGGGAAACTTGAGAAGCTGGAGAGCTTCTTGGTGTTTGGTGCAAATACAGAGCATAAAGAGCATAGAGCAAAACAAGAGAGCAAAATCAACAAAAATGTGAATAAACTGCAAGATACAGATGATACTGTTGTGTCATTGTGGGGCGATAGTGATGCGAGCCGTGATGATCATACTGCATCAGAAAAAAAGAAAGATAGCGCTCCCCCTGTGGAAAATAAGAGTATCAATGATGATTTTGTCGTTTTGCCTTATGGCGGAGATGATGGTAGCGAAGAGAATGAGAAATTTGATACAAACACAGGCGATAAAGATGATAGCACAAAACGTCAATCTGGCTCTCTGGACAGAGAAGAGATCTACGGGCAGCTCAGGGATATAGCTGATAGGCTCAGGAAGATAGACCCGCATAGCCCAAGTCATTATTTTATAAAACTTGTGTCTGGATGGAAGAATAAAACATTAGCTGATATAATACTGGATGTGAAAGACGGAGACAGAGATATTTTGGCTGTTTTGAAGATATTTTCCGGATTATGAGTGTGATTAGAGATTATCATGAAGCAAAGAATAAAAAATACTAGCCTGACTCAGTCATCTAAAATATGGCTTCGACGGCAGATGAACGATGAATTTGTGGCTCAGGCCAAAAAACTGGGGTACAGGTCGAGAGCATCATTTAAAATTCTCGAGATACAGAAGAAGTATCGGGTATTTAGCAAAGATGATACTGTTGTTGATCTTGGCGCATCTCCTGGTGGGTGGTCGCAAATTGTGTCGGGGATTGTGAAGAATGTTGTTGCAATAGACCTACTACCAATGGACCCAATTGAGAATGTCACATTTATTTGCGGAGATTTTTTGAATAGTTTTGATGATTTGTATAAATGTCTTCCAAATAGGACTGCGAATGTCGTTATTAGTGATATGGCCCCTAATACATGCGGAATAAGAAAAATTGACCACATACGTATTATGAATTTGGCGGAATCCGTTTATGAGTTTTGCGATTATGTGCTCTGTGATGGCGGTCATATGATTACAAAGGTTTTCCAGGGAGGAGCTGATGTTGATTTTCTAAATGTTGTGAAGAGGCGTTTTGGAAAGGTTGCGCATTTCAAACCAAAATCGAGTCGGAAAGAGTCTCCGGAGATGTATTTGGTATGTATCGGATTTAAAAAATCAGGAATCGGGAAATCAATTGCATGGTTCTGATACACGCCCTCACCATATAATTATAGCATATTTTACCTCTTTTTTGCGGGTCACCTTTTCACAGATTCTGTGAATAACATTGTGAATAAATTCTGGATTACTCCTTATACCTTCAGAGAAGCTAGGATTGCGACGAGTTTGTACAATTTTTGATCACATTGCAAGATGTTGGATTTTCAATATTTTTGAATATAAGATTCTTAGAAAAACTTGGTAAAGCAACGTTGCTTCATAACTTTGGACGCGCCTCATAGACTGTGAATATTTTTAAAAAAAATATTTGCATTAAGGTTAAAAATATGTTAAAATCGTAAATGCATATGGTCTATTGTGTTTTTTGTGAGCGATATGATTGATATGTGGCTTAAGCACTTATCTTACTGTAAGAATTTATCAAGAAATACAGTAGATTCTTATGAGCAAGATTTAAAATTATTTAGAGAATTTTTATCTGGATATCGTGGATGTAAAAACGAGGATGTTGATATTATTGCCATCGATAAATGTGATGTTAGGGCATGGTTTCTAAGCCGAATGAAGTGCGGGCATAATGCGAAATCAATATCTCGTGGGTTGTCTGCTATAAAATCATATCTTTCTTACTTGCAAATGTGCGGAGCCCAGACTGATTCGCATACAGAGATAATGCTAATGAAGTCCACTAGAGTAAAAAAATCTCTACCTAGACCTGTTAAGCCAGACGATATATACAGAATAATAGATTCTATCCGGGCATTTCGCAAGATGTCTTGGGAAGTTAAGCGTGACAGAGCTATCTTGGTCTTAATATACAGTGTTGGCCTCAGAATTAGCGAGGTTCTGGGAATAGAGGTAGATGATATATGTGATGGATCTATTAGAGTTTATTGCAAGGGAGGCAAGAATAGGTATGTGCCTCTATTAGATTGCGTTAGTAATCTTATTCGAGAGTACCTTGATGAAATACCTAATCACATTGTAAGGAGTAAATATTTATTTTTAAACTCTAGGGGAGGTAGAATTTCGCGCGGATCTCTTGAGTTATTGGTGAGTAAGATACGCAAACTCATGTCTATGGACAAAAGCGTTACACCCCACGCTTTGCGCCACAGTTGCGCAACACATTTGATAGAGCAGGGTGCGGACCTCAGGCATGTACAAGAGCTTCTTGGTCATTCATCGATATCTTCAACTCAGATATATTCAGATGTTGCAAATTCATATATGTGCCAAGTATATGGCAAGTGCCATCCCCTGTCTTTGTTAGGTCATGATGGAGATACGCAAAACGAATAAATATATTGTTTGAATAAATCGGCTATATCTAACTTTGTACATGTTAATTTCAATGGGAGAGGGGGCTGGGTACTGATGAGTTGTTTTGATAGAGCGTGTTATGCAATTTATTGACGTTGTCCTTGCATAAATTCATGAAACATACTAAAATATTAGAGTGGTACTTAGTTATATTTTGTACAAGATATCACGCATGCTATTCTAAAGCATTAAACAACAACATGTGGGAGACTAAGCCGTTTGGTCGGTTACCACGTTACTTTACTATGGAGTATAAAAATGGCAAAGAAGATTGTAGGATATATAAAACTTCAGATAGCAGCCGGGAAAGCCGCTCCTTCTCCAGCCATAGGTGCTGCGTTATCTCAGAAGGGTATAAATATCATGGAGTTCTGTAAGGCTTTTAATGCAAGAACGCAATCCATGGAACCTGGGATGCCTATTCCTGTTGTTATTACTGCATATGCAGACAAGAGTTTTGATTTCGTAACAAAAACACCTCCGGCAACATATTTCATTAAGAAGGCTGCAAATATTCAGAGTGGATCCAAGACAACTGGTATCGCAGCTCCTGTAGCTAAAATCACTATGGCTCAGGTTAGAGAGATAGCCGAAAAAAAACTGCAGGACCTGAACGCATATAGCGTTGAGGCTGCAGCACAGATGATCATTGGGTCTGCAAGATCCATGGGCGTTGATGTTATCGGAGATTAATCATGGCATATACAACAAAACGTTTGAAAAACATAGCAAAGAATATTGATCTAAGAAAGACATATTCTCTCAAGGAAGCTGTTGAAATAATAAAAACTAACGCCAATGCTAAGTTCAATGAGACAATAGATGTGAGCGTCGTTCTGAATATTGACTCTAAGAAGACTGATCAGAATATCAGGAATTCCGTGGTTCTTCCTCATGGAGTCGGTAAAACAAATGTTATTGCTGTATTTGCAAAGGGCCCTAAGGCTGAGGAAGCAAAGAAGGCTGGAGCTGATATAGTTGGTGACGACGACTTGATTGAAGCAATACAGAGTGGAAATATCAAGTTTAATAGGTGTATTGCTACGCCTGATATGATGGCTACTGTTGGTAAAGTTGCTAAAGTGCTTGGACCGAAAGGTTTAATGCCAAATCCTAAGCTTGGTACAGTCACAAATGATGTTGCTGCAGCAATAGAAAATATAAAAAAGGGTCTCATAGAATATAAAACGGATAAGAACGGAATAATTCATGCCGGAGTTGGTAAGGCTAGCTTTGATTCTAGTAAACTTGAGGAGAATATTAGTGTTTTTGTTGATTCGATAGTAAATGCAAAGCCAGCAACTGTTAATGGTAATTTAATCAAGAAGATGTCAATTAGTTCTACCATGGGTATTGGTTTGACATTTAGCTTATAATTAATGTGGCGGCATAAGCCGTCATTTTCTGAGATATGGTTATTTTGTAATCGCAAATTCCAATCCCAACTGCAACACCTAATCGAAACACTATCATATCTTTCACAAAAGCAATCATGCAGATTTTTTAGATTTTTAGATCTTGTGTTTTTCTACAATAGACAATCTCGTTCCCCATTAAGATGGAGATTATCTATTGTAGGTGGTTGTCATATCTGTACATTTTTGTAATGCTTATTTGGTTTTATGAGTGTTGCAGTTAGACGAGGAAGGTGCAGTAATTTTATTTAAATTTATTTGATGTATAAAATATATCTGTGTCATTAACAAATTCATATTTTATTTTATTGATAGCAATTCTTCTATTCTTCTAGCATTCTCGTAGCTTGTGTCGCGAGTGAAGTTTATGTCTGGGATGTATCTCATGAACGCTTGTTTTGCCAGAATATCTTTGAAGTAGTGTTTTTGGTTGTTGTAAAAATCAATAATCATATCTGCTAATTCTGTGTTCATGGGTGAGATGTATATGGTAACGTGTCTAAGGTCCTCGGTAACATGTACATGAGTCACTGTGACAAGAGTTGATGATATCTGTGATGGAGCTCTATCTCTTGTTGGGAAATCGTTTTTTATAATCGTGTCTGCAATGATCTTCTTGATTGACGTTGCAAACCTTGTGTTTCTTGGTACAGCAGATTTTCTTTTTGGTGGGGCGAAGAGATTAAGGCTATCTTGTTTCTTGTGTTTTTTCATATGTTTTTTATCAAAAATCTTTGTGTGGATATTTTATCATATTTATGCTATTCATTTAGCAATTGTTTTGAGGCATTCTACTATTATCGTGTTTGTATCAGGTTGCCCGCCAAGAGATTTTATTGCATTGCAGACGCATTTGTATGCTTCATCTCTTTGGTATCCGAGACTTACCAGAGCCAATATTGCCTCGTTTTCATTCGTACTGAAGTAGCGTGTATCTTTGACGAAAGAAAAATCTTTGTCCTTGAGTTCCATGATTATTCTTTGTGCGGTTTTTTTGCCTATCCCATCTGCAAGACACAAGAGAGAGTGGTCGTGATTTTTTATTGAGTTTACAAAATCCTGAGCATTGATTTTGGACAAAATAGACATAGCGCTCTTTATTCCGACGCCCTGAACATCAATAAGTATTTTGAAGATTTGTATTTCTTCCTTGCTCGTAAAGCCACATAATATCTGTTGTTCTTGTTTAAATATATGATGTATTAGTATCTCTATCTTGTCTCCAGTATTAGATCTGGCAATAAGACCAGAATGAGAATAAACAAAATAACATACCCCGTTTACATCTATTGAGATTCCGTCGCAGAATACATCATCGATTACGCCCTTCAGTTTACATATCATCTTGTTGTTACCTTGATGAAGTTACTTGTTATCCGCATTTGCATGTGCAATTTTCGCATGTTCCTGTACCTTGATTTGGGTTAGATATTAGAAAACTATATCCAAAATCGCTTTCAGCTATATCTATATTTATGCCGTTTATAAGTGGCTCTATTTCTTCGAGATAGAAAAATTTTGTACCGTTAATTTCGGCATATTTTTTGTTATCAGAGTCTTCATTTGTTTGGTATGACAGATAATATTCTATACCAGAGCATCCACCGTTTTGCGTGTCTATTGATATTCCTATGCAGTTCTGTTGGTTTTCTTTGATGAGCTCATCGATTTTCTTCATTGCCTTCTCTGTTATGTTAATGAGTATTGTATCTGACACACCGGCTTTCTTTTTTATGTAATTGTCTATTGCTGCCTGCACAGCCTCTTTTGCAAGAACAGAACAATGCCTCTTTATTTGAGTCAGGTTCAAAGAATCAGCAACCTCGTCGTTTGTGAGAGAAAGTGCATCTGGTATTGTTTTGTTCTTAAGTGCGTCACATGTGTACTCCATTGAAGCTATCGCAGAGACGCAGCCAAATACTTTGCATTTTGCATCAATGATTACATCGTTTTCGTTGAATAAGAGTTGTAGTTTCATGACGTCTCCGCATAGAGGGGACCCAACAATGCCTGTACCTACTTTGTCATCTAAATTCTTATCGAAAGTTCCTATATTGCTGAGTTTGTCATAGTATTTTAGTGTGTTTGTATCGTAACGCATTTTTATCTCCTTAATTTTGTTTAATGATTATGATGATCTATGCTGTCCTTAAAGAACTCGTCAAGATCGACACCTTCTTGGATCATATCCCATACAGGGCTTATTGATCTCAGTTTTTTGGTAGCATTTACAAGATTATCTATTGCAATATCTATATCTTGCTCATTTGTATATTTTCCTATACTGATCCTAAGTGATGACTGAGCTATGTCGTGCTTCACGCCCATGGCATCAAGTACGTGAGATATTGTAAGCTTGTTTGATGTACAAGCAGATCCTGACGCTATGGCTATTTTGTTTGCTTCCATCATGAGAGCCTCTCCTTCACACCCCCTGAAGCTCATATTTATTATGCCTGGATAGTTGCTCTCTTGACATCCGTTTATGTAGATTTCTGGTATTTGGCTCGTTATACCGGATATGAACTTATTTCTAAGATCTGTTATTCTTGCCAGATCTGATGACATTTCTTTTTTTGCTATTTTTGTTGCTTCGCCAAGACCGACGCACAGTGGTACTGGCGGTGTTCCGGATCTTATTCCGTACTCTACATCGAGATTGCCAAGTGGCATACGTATTAGAGACTGATGTTTTTTGCGACAGAAGAGAATACCTATTCCTTTCGGGCCATATATTTTATGTCCGGATGCGCTAAGCATATCAACATCTAGGCATGATAAGTCTATTGGTATTTTCCCAAGAGCCTGAGTTGCGTCAAGATGCAGTAGTACGGAATACTTGCGGCACAGGGCTACCAATCTTTCTGCGTCCTGCAGTACCCCGGTTTCATTGTTTACATAGCATACCGATATCATTGCCGTAGATGACGTGATTTTCTTCTCTAGCTCATCAAAGTTGATAAGGCCTTCATTTGTAACCCCTAGTATATCAACGACCATGCCAGATCTTTCAAGCGATTTTGCCGAATCTATTGTTGCTTTGTGCTCGGTTTTAAATGTTATGAGGTGGTTCTTGCCAGATTTTGATAGTTTTTGAATAGATCTTGATATTGCTATATTTATTGATTCAGTTGCTCCGCTTGTAAAAATAATTTCGTGATTATTGACGTTCAAGAGATTGCATACATGAGAGCGAGCTATAGACAAAGACGTCATAGCATTTTCGCCATATTTATGAAGTGAATTTGGGTTGCCGAAATTGTTTTTAAACGCATCAAACATTTCCAGCAATACTCTATCGTCGCACGGGGTTGTTGCAGCATAATCAAGATATATTTGTTCTTCTTTGTATTTGTGCACAACGAAACCTCAAAATTTCATATTTACAGCGAGATTTTATCATATTTTTATGTTAAAGTCATATTTGGTTAGACTGTTTATATTGAATTTGGTGCATCAAGTTGTTGTGTAGGATGTGTGTTTTGTAGGTTCTTGTTGTATTCCCTGATGATTTTTTTGGGGTTAACGAGCAATAATTTTGACGCTTTTTTGAATAACTCTTCTGAAACTCTGATATTTGCTCCATATTTTTCATGTTTATATATTGCGTCAACGCATTTATCTATGAATTGCGGAAGCATTTTACCTGTATCGTATTTTTTAAATATTGTATCAATGCATTTGTCTATCGCTTGTGGAACTATTTCGTCAATTATATTTTGTTGTGTATCATCTTTGTGGGGGTGTAAATTGAATTCTGCGAAGATATGTGCATTTGATCTATTTGTAATATTCACCATGAAGTAACCTTGTTTTTTGTTTGCATATACACTTTTATGTTTTTTGAATATTTTGATGCCAAATAATATTGCGTGATAGCATTGTGTTTTTTTGTCATGTGTTTTATTATAGCTTATTCTGTACATAAGATAAGCGTTAAAATGCTGTTTTCCGTATTTCAATGTTGCAGATGCATCAAATGTTGTATCGAAAATTTTATGATCATCGCTTACTAGGTTGATGAGCGGATATCTTATGTCGCAATATATGGACGTACTTTTTGAGATTTGCGCTTTTATTCCGAGGAACATGGCAACATGGTTCAGGTATGAATATTCTTGATTATTATTTGAAAGAGTACTCCATATATAGTTCTTTATGACCTTCATAGATAGATCGAATATATAGTTTATACCAAAGTTTATATTTGTTGTCTTGTGTACATCAATTGACTCCATCATGTTAATTTTCGCCGACAAGATTCCAAAAATCGGTAATCCAGAATTGATGCCGGCAGATTGGAGCCCGAAGCCATACTTTGCAGTTCCAGAAAAAATACTAGATGATAAAATATGTCTTTGTTCTATTTCTGCTTTGTGTTTTATGTAGAAATGAGCCGCAGCGCCGTGGCAAGATACGCAATGAGGTGTGAGCCGATATAGTAATGCTAATAAGATTGTGGCGCGAATATTATGGCATGCAAGCATTCGTACGTTTTTTATGCGGCGTGCGTTGCTCATATTGTAATTATTCTTATTAATTTGTTCGATAACAATGATATGTTACCACGAAACTCTTGTAAGTAAATGAGATATAATAGGTGTAACGATTGTATCGCATACTTTGTTGTTTATTTTTCTTGCAATGCTGATATCCAAAAAAAATAAAATATTAATTGTAGGATATGGTGTATCTGGCCAATCTGCATATAAATATCTTGTAAGCAACGGATACAGAGTATATGTTTATGATAACGAAAAAACGAATGTCCCAAATTATTGCGATGACATTTCTGTTATTGATGTCATAGTTAAGAGTCCGTCTGTAAAGACTATGCCGCATAATGCTCATGCAATAATACGTAATGCTAGATCTATTGGTATTCCAGTTATATCCACATTGGACTTGTTTTACGACGCAATATCTAGTCCGAATAATTCGCGAATAATTGCAATTACAGGAACAAACGGGAAGTCAACAATATCTTCTATGGTGTACCACATAATGAGGGGCTCAGGTTATGATGTATCTTTGGGCGGGAATATAGGTATACCGTATTTTGATATGCCGTTGTCGGAGTATTATGTTTTGGAGTTATCGTCTTATGAATTGGAGAGCTCCTGTCTTGTTCGTTGTGATGTTGGCGCAATAACAAATATTGCGGAGGATCACATAGACTTTCATGGTACGTTTGATAATTACATAGACGCAAAACACAAGCTTCTCAGAATTTCCAGCAAGGGAATTATATCTGCCTCCGATAATATTAAATGTGACAAATATACTGGAAAAGAAAATATAATATCTGTGAAATTCAATTCTAATGCTGATTTTGCTATTGGTATATCTAGGGAGATAGGCATTGAAGAGAATGTTGCAATACAATGTTTAAGTGATTTTGAGGGGCTTCCTCACAGGGCGCAAACCATTGCATCTCGATGCGGTATAACATTTGTAAATGATAGCAAGGCGACTAATCCTCATGCTTCATCCAATGCCTTAAAAGAATTGGATGGAGAAATATACTGGCTTGTTGGGGGCAGAAGTAAAAATGTTGATCCGAGGCCTTTTGTTTCGCAATATATGCGTGGAGTAAGGAGAATTTATTGTTTTGGCGAGTCTCGCGATGAGATGTATGATTATTTTTGCGATAATTTTGTGTGTCATAAATATTTAGATATGGAGAGTGGGGTTTATGCGGCATATTCTGATGCGCTAAAATCTAATTGTGATCACAAGATAATATTGCTCTCTCCAATGTGCGCAAGCTTTGACGAATTCAATAGTTTTGAAGAGAGGGGGGTTAGCTTCATTAATATTGTGTCTGGGTTGTTAAAGGTTGATGGTGAATCTATATGAAAGGCAGCGGTACAATTTTTTTCAGGCGATGGTATACATCAATAGATAGGAGGTCTATGTTTCTCCTAATTCTTTTGATTGTTTTTGGGATGATATTTTCTCCTACAGCAACTATGCCGTTTGCAGTAAAACGTAATATGCCTTATCTGTTGTATGCAAAACATCATATAGTGATGGCGTTTTTGGCTATTGTAATAATACTGATTACAACATTACTGCATGAGGAGCAGGTTAAATTTCTTATGACTCTCGGTTATATGTTGTGTTTATGCGCAATGCTACTGACATTTGTTGCTGGAGTTGAAATAAAGGGAGCTAGGCGGTGGATTAAGGTTTTTGGGCTATCAATACAGCCGTCAGAATTTCTAAAACCTACCATGTCTGTTGTGTCGGCATATTTTTTATCTAAGCAATATGATGTGACAAGCGGATATTTATCAAAAAGCAGCAATCAAGTGCCCTTGTATCTTAGGCCTTTGTCGCGTTTTTTTGTAGTTAGAGATAATTCATTTGATAGAAGCAGCGGAGCCAAAAAAACAAGAAACAACAACATAGCACCATATATTTTTCTATCTTGTGTTTTTGTGTTCTTGTCAGTTTTTATGCTTCTGATTCAGCCTGATTTTGGTATGGCACTTTTGCTGATAATATGTTATTTTTCTCAGCTATTTATAGCCGGCATATCTTTGGCGTCTGTCTTCATGATGTTGTTTGGATCTGGGTGTTTCGCTTGTTTGTCGTACGTTTTTTTGCCACATGTAAGAAGTAGGGTTGATACTTTTTTATTTGGGGCTCAAGAAGCATCATATCAAATTTCCAAGGCTCTACAGGCCATAAGGAGTGGAGGTTTTTTTGGCAAGGGGGCTGGGAACGGAACAATCAAGCAGACGATTCCTGATATGCATGCTGATTTCGTTTTATCTGTGATGTCTGAGGAGTTTGGGATAATATCTTGCTTGGTAATATTTACGATATTCCTTGTGATTACAACTAGAGCAATGATTAGGGCTCTTGAAACAAAAAATATGTTTAAGATATTGATAGTATTTGGTCTCTCAATTCAGATACTTGCTCAGGTTTTCGTGAGCTTTGGATCTTCTATGGGTATTATCCCAACTAAGGGAATTACTCTGCCATTCTTTAGTTATGGCGGTAGTTCAGTTCTCTCTGCAGCTATAAGTTTTGGACTTATTATGTGTTTTACAAAGAGTGCGCAGTAGTCTCTGTGGTAGAATAAACCTGTTACTATTCGTTGTTTGGTTTGTACAATGGCAGGGCATTCGCAATTTAAGAATATAATGTATCGCAAGGGAGCTCAGGACGCCAAGAGAGCCAAGATTTTTGCGAAAATTTCTAGAGAAATAATGGTGGCTGCGAAGATAGGTGGAGAAGACGTATCGTCAAACCCAAGGCTTAGGTCTGCAATTGCGTATGCAAGGGAACAGAATATGCCTAAGGATAATATAGAGAAGGCCCTAGCTAAGGCGAGGTCAAATGATGATTTATCGAATTACGACGAAATACGGTATGAGGGGTATGGGTCTCACGGTGTTGCCTTCATAGTTGATGCCTTGACTGATAATAAAAATCGTACAGCATCAGAGGTTAGGTCTGTATTTACGAAATATGGCGGGAATCTAGGGGAAACGGGCTCTGTAGCCTATCAATTTAATCGTATTGGCTTAATACAATATACGGGTTTGCCTTATCCTGAGCTCTTTGATTTGGCCGTAGAATCTGGAGCAGAGAATGTTGAAGAAGACGGAGAATATTGTTTTATTACAACAGGGGTTGAAAATTTTTCTGAAATAAGAAATATATTCGTTGAAAAATTCGGTGATCCGGCATCTGCAACATTGACATTTGAGCCATTGAGTTATGTTGAGATGAGCGAAGATGAGGCTCAATCTTTGTTAAATATGATTAGTGTTTTGGAGGACAATGATGATGTGCAGAAGGTATACAGCAATTTAAAGATTGCTTAGTGCAAATAATTTTGTTTATATATAGAAATCTGTAAATGCATAGAATAAGGAAATGTAAATATCTTGTTTGTTGTGTATAGCTTTCTGGTTTATTGTAGGAAAAGTTCTGACATCATATGGTAGAATCGTATGGAGATGGTGATAATTTTTGTGAAACGATTATGGATTTAAGTCTTGGTAAAAAGCGTCTTTGTTCTTCATGTAGCTCTGTATTTTTTGACATGAATAATACGAAGCCAAAATGCCCAAAGTGCGGTGAGACGTTTGTTTTTTCTCATGGATCTGTGAAGAGCGGTAAGGCAAGGTTATCTGCAAAAAGTAAAACGTCTAAGGTAGAAAAAGAGATGAGGGCTGGTGAACTCGCCAATGATAAGGACGAAATTATTTTGAGCAATGATATTGAGTTTGAAGGCTCTTGTGAGCTAGGAATAATAGATGGTATATAGATAGTCGTATAGCTCTCGAGGTGATTGTGGGACAAGATAGTATAGATAGAAGAGATATAGTATTAACTGGCGATAGGCCAACCGGTAAGTTGCATCTTGGTCATTACGTTGGATCGATCAAGAATCGTTTATCCTTGCAGGAGCAATACCAAACATACGTCATGATAGCCGACACCCAGGCATTGTCTGATAATTTTGACAATCCACAAAAGATTCGCGCCAACATACGTGAGGTTTGCAAGGACTATCTGGCTTGCGGCATAAATCCTGCTAAGACGACTATTTTTCTACAGTCTCGCATCAAAGAATTGTTTGAATTAACGTGTTATTACATGAATCTCGTAACAATATCGAGGCTGGAGAGGAACCCTACAATCAAGGCTGAGCTTCAGATGCGTAAGTTTGGCGAATCGATTCCGGCCGGGTTTTTGTGTTATCCGGTTAGCCAGGCAGCTGATATTACAATCTTTAAAGCAACGCTTATACCAGTTGGAAATGACCAGTTGCCTATGATAGAGCTGTCTAACGAGATTGTAAGGCGTTTTAATAGAACATACGCCTGCGATATACTGCGCGAATCTAGTCCAGTTTTGAGCAACCATCAAAGACTTGTCGGGATAGATGGCAAGGCTAAAGCAAGTAAGTCTCTTGGTAACGCAATATTCCTGGATGATCATGAGAGCGTTTTGCGCGACAAGATTAATGCTATGTATACTGATCCAAACCATATCAAAGTTTCTGATCCAGGTAGGATTGAAGGCAATGTAGTCTTTGAATATCTTGATGTTTTTCATAATGACAAAGAAGAAGTTGAGAACCTGAAACAACAATATACTAAGGGGGGTCTTGGGGATCGCGTCTTGAAGGATCTTTTATTCGGGAGCATGAATGATCTTCTGAAGCCTATACGTGAAAAGAGGGCATGTATTACCGATTCTATTGTTGACAATGTTTTGAATGACGGTATAGAGAAAGCGTCACTGGTTGCGAGAAAAACGATTCAGGAAGTGAGGGATGTTATTGGTTTTCAATAATTGTAATATAGTATAGAGAGATGTAGCCTTGGTGATTACTTGTTTTGCACTGGGATATTGCTAATATCTTCTCTTGTTGTCAGTTATGACTTTGTGGCTCCAAATCAAAAGTGCACGCAGCAACACACTACATGTTCAACGTTTTGCATTAGAACCTTCCACGTCTAGCTGCAACACTCATAAACCCAATCAATCATCTGCAACAGATAATCCCCATGCTTGATGTGAAGCCGAGATTATCTGTTTGTAGAAAACTAACAAAAAAATCTGTATGATGCTTTGTTAAAAACATGATAGTGTTTTTGCTAAAGATAAGGTATGTCTTGCTATTGATACATTAGAGTTAATGATGAATGCAAAAAAGATGAACGGACAATCAAAGATTGTTTTACAGGAAGATATATCGCTGAATATACGAAATGTTAGCTGCTTAGATGTTTAACTTGGTGTTGCAGTTGGCGTTGAAGCGTACACTGATGTAATGCATTGCAGAATCTTGCAATATCGCCAACTTACAGAGAAAATCTTGGTTATATAGTGTGTTTCTGTATGGATGCTTGTGTCGGTGCTTGGTGAATGCCCCTCAATCTACTTACGTCCATCCTTAATGCATTCAATATCCTCGGTACTTAACCCAGTTGATTTGCATATGATATCAATGTCTACGCCTGCTTTTAGAAGATTTATAGCTGTCTCAATAGTCTTCTTCCTTGCTCCTATCTTCATTCCACGCTCTTCACCAATCCTTTCGCCTTTTTTTAATCCACGCTCTTCACCAATCTTTTCGCCTTTTTTCAATCCATTCTCAAAGCCCTCACTCTTGGCGTTGTTGAGGTCACTGATTTCTCTTAGACGGTATATGTAATCTGACCTTGCTATTTCATTGTGGTTGAGGTAATCAAGATCCTCTAAGGCAGATCGTAGTTCACTCATGTTGAGATAGTCATCTGGCATATGTTGTGGATCGTCTATGAAGCTCATCCATGGTAGAAACATGTCTCCCAGATTATTAAGATCACATTCGTTTAGTCTTGTGAGATCTACAACTATAAGACGATATTTCTCAGATGCAATCTCGACAGGAGAAAACTTGGTAGCCTTGAACATTGCTACTACTTCATTCACACATCCAGGTCTATCGTTGAATGCTCGTGTTTTTGTAATCCATATTGATATTCTGTGTGGTATTTTATCAAATGTATCGCCTGATCTTATGTATATGTCTCTAAGCATCATTGCCTGATGTAGCTCAGCTCTTTGTATGATGTATTTTGTATCAATGCACTGCATTTCTATGTTTATGAGTGTGCCATCGTCTGTAGTAGCGTTGATGTCTAATCTTATTGTCTTACCGTTTGCATATGTTTTCTTATATTCTGTTGGATCTATCGTTACATCACTTATGTAAGGATTGCCATTCAGGATTGAGTTCAGTAGAGATATCAGTCTGTCTTTGTTGTTTTCGGAGCCAAACAGTCTACAGAATACATAGTCTACAGATGGTAGCATAAAATCTTTTGTATTTTTTATTCTTTCGTATTGTAATGATGTCATGTTGAGTAATGTTGTAATTGGTAGCTATATACATTCTATCATAGATGTGTTTTGTGTTGGGTTTGTGTTGTTTGTGTGTTTTTGTTGCATGCATAAACATTATATTTTGCAGCAAAATCTGCAGTCATTTCACGGTATATATCATTGCAAGTTGATGATATTGTAAATCCAGCTCTGTAATTCATTACATCAGGTATAAATCGTAAAGTGACATAGCTTATATCAATATAACAAATACATAACTTGTAAAAACACAAGTAATATAGCAAATAGATTTATGTTTTTATAAAAAGAAATAAAACAATATATTCACTGCTTATAAATAAATAATGCAAAACGTTGAGTATGAATGTTGTGTCGCATGAACCTTGGGTTTTGAATTCCGTTCTGTGTTACCAACCACTTTACAAAGAATCAACCCAAGAAAATCTCTTGTGATTAACATCGGGTTTTACATTGATATTCTTCTTGGGACTACTTCCTATCTGGGCCAATCTTACTAACCATATTAGCTTTAATTGCTACTTTGGTTAATCAAGATTGGCTATTCTTTCTTCGTATTTTATGGATGCTTTACTTGTTGGGCTTATCGTTCTTATTGTTCTCCGTCACTTTCCTCATCACTATGCGCTTGTCGTACATTGGCTTATGAACCTGTTAAGTTCAGCACCCCAAGACGAATCCTCAAATTTATCTGTTTTACTAATATTCACCTTAGACATCTTCCATCCGCCAGATATACCACCTCCAACATAGAATCCTGCTGTGTTATTTCTATATTGTCCGTTTATGCATAGTAATATAGACAAATCTCCGTATTTGCATGTTAGATTATCTTTCTTACTATCACCAATAACCTTAGAACCTTTTACAGGTGACCATACAAACTTTATACCTCCAGAAAGATATTTATTAATCTCTACAAGAGCATCAGCCTGAATACCTACATTAAATATCTTAATTACATCAGATCCATAAGATAAACCACTAAACTGTAGTCTTGGACCAACCTTAAGTATGAATCTATATATCTGAGCTACAAACTTAGGTGTTACATATCCATATAGTTTCTTAGATTGTAATACAAGACCTTTTGGTGCACCATTAATATCATTAGTAACTTCATGCTGTGTATCACCTTTCTTCCGCTGCTCACTATAGCTATCCAGCTTAAACTTATTACCAAGATTAAACCCAGCACCACCCTCTACTTCAAAACCAAGATAGATATTTTTACCAACATTAAACAGATATCCAGCCATACCGCTAATCTCAAGAGATCCTGATTTTTTGTTGGAATATGCTTCTGTGGTGGAGATTGATACCGCCTTCAAAGCGTCCTTCAATGCCTCATATGCGCCTTGTAATTTATTGTAAGCATCATCAATACCAGAAACATCGCCTATATCCTTTTGGTTATCATTGAGTAATGTGCTCAAATTATCTAGGTGAGTTTTTAAATTTGATAACTTGCTATGCATTGTTTTATATTCTTCATGACATTCTTTTGCAGAAGCGCTTGATAAATCAACATTAATACTGCCTGCTGTCTCCTTCAATTTCGTAGCTGCATCGTTGAATGCTTTTTGTAGTCTGGTTTTTACATTTGCGATTTCTGCTGTTGCCTTATTAGCTTTCAACGCCTTACCTCCTACTGCTGTTTGTGTGTCTTCTTGGCTACACAATTCTGTGAATTCATATAAGTGTTGTTGTAGCTCTTTGAACTTGTCTACTTGTTGTTTTATGCTATCGTAATTTGCTTCATGATTTGTGGCATCGATTGTGAGGCCAGTACCAACAGCTCGTAATTCAGTCGTTAGTTGTTCATCTGCATTGTTGAATGCTTTTTTTAGGCCTTGTTGTGCTTGTGATATGTATGCACCAATGTAATTGTTTTTATTATATTGTTGTGCATATTGTGCTTGCAGATGTTCAGCATGTTTTTCCAGTATCGCTGTATATTCATTACGAAGGTCTTTTAGTTTGTTAAGATGGCCACTAAGATCACTAATTCTATTATGATCTTGTGCTTTTTCATTGAACTCTTTTATAAGGTTTGTAATTTCATCGTTTGCTTGTTGTGCTTGGTCTTGTTGTTCTTGTTCTTGTTCTTGTTCTTTATCACTGCACTCAACATACAAATAAGACGTCAGAGTCAAACAACACAAACAAAAATATAAAAAAGATCTGATAGACAAGAACATTTTACTATCGTTATCACAAGAGGTTCTTACTACATTCATAGTTCCTCATTCTCCTTATCGTAATTCAATATCGTATAGAAAAATTATACAAATATTTTATGCACCATAACAAGTATCAGATAAAAAAACGTGGGGGGGGGGGGGATTGATTTTGTATATATTTAATGCTGCTGAATATAAATTCAGTATTTTGCGCAATATATATGTTTTGTATTTACTTTTATTTGTAGGTAATATTGTTGTTTGTATAGCGCTATATACTCAAATTAATATCTAAGAAATTCAAATAAAACTTACGTAATACACAACTTATAACCTGCAGTTGCAAAAGATAAATGATAATCAGCAAGGTGTTTATGTAATTTATACAGTAAGACGTGGATATATTTTCAGACAACAGAACAGTCTGGTTGGGGGTTTATTATAAATGAAGCATTGATTTTGGTGAAACTAAAGAAAAGCCATCGGAACTAATTAGGAACCGACGGCATATCGTAAGTATACTACCGATCTTTATTATGCTTTTTCAATCGGTGATTGGTCTTGGTTTTTATCGTTTCTGCATTCTTCCATTTTTTGTTCGTATTCTCCGCTTAAGCTAATGACACTCAGGATCCAGAGAGCTACAACAACAAAGAATACTGATGCTATGATTCCTATCGCGTCAAGAGGTGTATCGATTTTCATGGCGCCAATCAGGGTAGAAACAAAGAGAGCTCCGCCTGATTTCCCGAGTCTTCCGCCTATAATCGAAACAGCTGCTTGCCCCTTGGTCTTTAATTCTGAATCCAAAGGCATATAGGCCATTTGCAATGTAGAATCAAACAAGGAATACTTAACGCCTTTACCGATAGCGTTTGCGAACAAACCAACGTATACAGACAAGAATACAGCCGACTTAGCCAAGCATGTTATTCCGGCTATCAGATAAGTATTATGTACAGCGTCGACATTGCCAGACATAGCCAAGACAAAGAAGATACCGCATATTATTGACATGGATATAGGCGTTACTAATGCAGCTGTTCTCCATTTGAATTTTTGAACAACATTGACGCCAACGATTGTCATAATCATTGTGATGATGCCTGTTGCGATAGACAAATTACCCATGACGCTTTGTACTATCTTTGCCGCATCATCTTTACTTACGCCACTGCCAGGCAATACAAGAATTTGGGCTTTCCAGATCTGTTCAAACAAGTTTATTGCGAATCCGTATCCAACCATCAACATTGTAAGTTTTAAGAAATATGGCGTTGTGAATATAAACTTCATACTCTCTAAGAAGCCCATATTCGCCTTCTTTTTCTTTTTAACTTCTTGGTTAGAGTCGTATAGTCTTGGATCTGTTAATACATATTTTTGAATCCACTTATACGTTACAAGTAATGCGACTCCTGATATTAGGGTAAACCATCCGATCATTCTCAGGTTTGCTGCGAATGTTGGCTGCTTTGCGCCCAATTTAACTGTCAAGCCAGAAAACAATAATCCGATGTTTCCTATTAACGCAAACATAGGATAAAATCTCTTTGTTTCTGTAATTTTCGTTATCATGTTTACGAATTGCCAGAACAAAGCTGTTAATACCACGGAACCCCAAAGCTCAGCCATGACGAAGAACAATGTATAGGACCAATTGCCTATCATAGGGGCCAGCCATTGCAAGAAGCCTCCGAAATACTCAACAGACTTCAATGACTCCTTCCAGCTTAATATATTGTCCTTACTCATGTGTATTAGATTGGTGCAAGGAAATAATACTAAGCAAAATAAAACAAAAAAGCTGATGAAAAATAGCGTAATTACGTAAAATAGTCTTTCCTTGGATAATTTATTTGATAGACGTATGAAGATGGCCATGAATATTATCGAAGAAGGAAATACAATGTATGTCTTGATGAAGGTCAACATTGCTGCGTTGCCTCCTACTGCCATCCTGGAAACCAAAGGATCTTTTATATCTCTAAATATTGTGTAAATATACAGTATGAACATCATCATGAGGCTCATTGGAATAAATTTTTTGAGCTCATAATTGTGTATTGGAAGTAGTGTCTTCCTTAGTTTTGAAAATTCCGGCTGCTCTGATATCGAACTAGAATCATTACTCATGCGAGTTATGCCCCTGTTTTAAAACACCTTATGTATTCATTCTACTATAGCTTAAGGAAGATATCAAATACGAAATACGTGTCATAATCGTCTCTTATCGACGTGATTCATGTAGAAATTTACATTATAACTAGAATATAATCTTCTTATGGTATACCTAGCTTACATCCGTATAAATATCCACAATGAATACAGTATGCTACGCAATATTCAGGCTTCACGTCCTAAACTATATAAGCGTTAGGTCTATTCTTTCTTTTTCTTTATCGTTTTTGTTTATCTTATGTTTTGGTGGTTTCTTTATCACAAAACTCAAACAAAACCAATCAAACGGCCAACCGATAAGTTTGTATGCGCCGGAAAGTCACAAGCATAAGAACGGTACACCTACTATGGGTGGCCTGATGATACTCTTGGCAACAATATCGTCATCAATTTTGTTTTGTGATCTTGGGGATGCTGGATTGCTGCTATGCCTATTGATTTTTATATGCTTTGGGGCCATAGGTTTTATCGATGACTATACGAAGCTTAAGTACAACAAAAATAGAGGAATGACATCGAAAACGAAGTTTGTACTGCAGATATTGTTTTCTTATATTGGTGTTTATGTATATCGTATCTGTTATACGTCAGAATGCGATATTGTGATGCCAGTCGTTAAACATTTATCAATAATTCTTCCGCCGGCATTATATTATGCATGGTGCATCTTTGTTACAACCGGATCATCCAACGCTGTGAATTTGACGGACGGGCTTGATGGCTTAGCAGCTGGATCCATCATAAGTACATCTCTGTGTATGGCGATAATAAGTTATCTCTCTGGCAATGCTATATATGCAGATTATTTGCATATACAACATATACAATGTGGCGGAGACATCTGTATACTTCTTAGCGCAGTTGTTGGGGCAACTATGGGGTTCATGTGGTTTAACGCACCGCCGGCAAAGATATTTATGGGCGACACTGGCTCGCTATCCATAGGAGGTTTGCTTGGTTTTATATCCGTTATACTAAAACACGAGATAGTATTCGCAATTATAGCTGGAGTATTTGTATTTGAAACAATGTCCGTTGTAATCCAGTTGGCATGCTATAAGCTGACCGGGAAGAGGCCGTTTCTTATGGCTCCGATTCACCATCATTTTGAAAAGAAAGGTATACCTGAGTCGACGATAGTATTTAGGTTCTGGATCATATCAATAATCCTGGCAATACTTGGTTTATCTATAGTAAAACTCAAATAAGCACAGCAAACACATTATAGTTGTCTGCTGTGTTCTGCGCCGTCGGATAACAACGAGATGGTGATTTACTTCTGCTCCACACTTCCAGACTGGAAATCAAGAACACATACAGACTTACCTTCTTCTTTGTTTTTACCCTTCTG
>CANBDL010000012.1 GCA_947367345.1 uncultured Alphaproteobacteria bacterium
ATGCAAGGTAACGTTTCTTAATACATTTGCAACCTTTAACTTAAAATCCTGTGTGTATTTTTTATTTGTTCTTGCATGTTTTTATAGGATGTATCCTCCAATAATATTGAAGCAATGGTACTTAAAAAGGGTTGGACTTAGAGAGAAAAACTGTTTTAGGATACGCTACAACAAATAATCACATAACTGTCTTAGAATGTCGAAAATATACAGCCAGCTTATTTGATATATTAAAAAATGTTAAGTGTCTTAATACCAATTATATCTTTTGTTGATTGTGTTTTGATAGATGTGGGATGTTCGGTTTGGGACCCCTTAAATTTGAGCACATATTTTGCTTGCTGTGGAGTCTAACCAGTCAATGATTCGCATTGATCGATATGCGTTGAGTTATGTTACAATGACATGAAGAACTTACCGTAAGTGATCAACAATACATGAGCATCAGCACAGGTGTTCTGTCGACGTCCACAAAAAATGCCACATGCTATTAAGGTGAGAACATGAATCTCTTATATAGACAAAACATTAAATATTTAACGCTTGGCATAATGTCTGCTATTGATATAGCGTTAGTCACTAATTCATTACTAGGATCGCAAGATTATGACGATGCGTCAAATCACATACAGCAACATTGTATATATGATGCACTGAATCAAGAGCAAATTGATGTGCAATTAATATTACAATGCCAACAAAAATTATCAAGATATAGACAGGTATTAGAGAAGAATCAAGCAACACATGCAAGCATCAAAGAGCTTTGCAACAATGCGCGTGTGCGTAACATAACAAAATTAGATGAAGAGATAAAGCGGTTACGTGCGTTTGAGACGAACGCAATAGCACAAGCACAACAGTTAAACACACAAAACGCCAGGGTTTTGCACGGCAAATGGTGGTGGTTCAGAAGATTATTCCATAGAAAACAAATACAACAAGCACTTGATTATAATTTAAAATGCAAACGAGCTTTGCGTAATCAGTTATTCTGTCGAAACCGTGAATTTGTACAAAAATGCGAGCAGGTTGCCGCAGAGATTAAGCGAGAGCATGAAAAAATTACAGCTGAATGCTCGAGACTACCAATAATAAGCGAAGAACTGAAACAAAGCTACAAAAAGCTCGAGTATGAATTAAATAACTACATAGAGATATATGCAAAACAACAGAACACAACCCCAACACAGAAAACAGTCGCGTTACAATCAAAAACATTACTACAACAACTTCTAAACAAAATCACCGAACAAGAAGGTGTTGATGATAACACTATTAAAACTGAACATATCAATACATAACGAATTCGCGCAACTATAATTTTCTTATACACTAGTTTAACGACCGCTGCCAATAACTCCACCATGACAAACGATCGTATATTTATGAAGAAGCGCCGCTACTCCTCAATTCCATCAATAAATTTAGTTATCCTCTCCTTGGTTTCATCTCGAAATCCATATGTACACTTATTATCGACTTCCACTCTGCCATCATTCTTATCTGATTTATCTTTGGCTTCAATTTTTTTCACAAGATATATTCCAGGATAGTACTTGTTGCTCTTATAACAATCCGACCTGAATCCCTTCAAACCATATTTCGAAAAGTCGGAATTGAAGCGATATACATCAGCGTTAATCAGTACAATATCGACTTTGCCAACAATATTGCTATCCGTATTATTGATGTATTTCTTGAGCTTGTTGCATGGTATATTGTCTAGGGTGCAGACCAGTATAATCGTCTTGTCGTTGTTTGTGATTACGTTCTTGACTGTCTCATCAACCTTGTCTTTCTCAATAACCACAGCATTGCCGCTATCCTTCGATATATGTACGCATCCCTCATCGAGCAGTTTGCCTTCAAATATTGTCTTGACTCCATTGGAATAACGTTTTGCGTTATGGTTCTTGACCTGATGCACGACGCATGTAGCCGCAGATAAGCAGAGCAAGGAGCCGCAGATAATCAGTAGGCATTTACTCTTACAGGTAGAGCCACAACTATTATTTGCATCGCCATCGGAGTCGCATCTCGCGTCCAGCTTATCTCCGCCGCAAAGCTTATGCAAAGCATATATAAAAGCCGACATTACTATAATCACCATGGCAATTATAAATATATAAGACTTAATATCAATGGTAACCTGATCATATATATTAGCCCACGAACCCTTTGTTGTAAAGCTCCGACAGATTGATGCGAGTCTTGCGCCAAAGTAACGAGCCAAGCAAAATACAACAAGGGCGCAGAAGACCATGTAGTTCCCATACATCTTTGGCAGTATGAGTGTTATGTAAGGCCATATGATCGATGCGAAGGATGCCAGTATGAGTACGATGTATGACGTGGTGATGCCGATGTTACTCGTTACGCCACACAATATTAACAGGGCTACCATGTATACAGCGCTGCATAACATGGCTACGTGTAACCACTTTTGTCTGAGTAATGCTATTGCCAGGATTGACACAAGAGGCGCGCAACAGGCGATTGAGCCGACGATTCTATTGCATTGCAATGTGTCCGAGCTCATTGCGACCAGAAGCTTCAACGCCTTAGTGATGAAGGCGGAGCATGTAAGAATTGCGAGTATCGATATCATGTGCCAGAATACTTTGCCGTTCAGCTCCTGGTCTTGCTTATTGTCCTCGCTTGGTATCATCTTGCAGAAATATAGAACCATACACATCGTGCATATAGACAAAAATACAATCATTATTGGTGTACATGTCATACCAGAGACAATATTGTAATCAAAGACGTTGAACGACTGGGGTTATGCAGTAAAGCACAGGCAGTACAACTGGCAGGGCGCCGGATTTAAACAACTTGATCGCAAATATAAAAGACATACTCGGCATGAAGTTCTTGCTGAATACGCTGTACAAGTAGCTATTCATGTTGCGCAATACTTCTGCATCTGGCTGTATTACATTGAAGAGAGCAAACCATATGAGCGATCCGACCATAACGTATGAGACGATCTTCGCGAAGTTGATTGTTTTGTTGGTAACCTTGAATGCCAAAAACCATACAACAAACGCCAGGAGCGTATCCAGACCGATAAATGCAATGCTATACCTGCTGTGTTCGTATATTACAGTATGGTCCTGCCCGATGTAATTGAATATATTACTCAGCAATGACATTATAATTTGTAATGCTATCAACAGGAGGAAATTAACGCATCCTCTGCTGTTGTGTTTGCTGTCGATATCACATGCGATGTTGTTGTTCATGTTTTATAGACGACTAGTGTAGTTGTTTTGATTATAGCATGGTGGGTGGACAAGTCAAGAAGCTGTATGCCTTCTGTATATGTGGTTTTTTGTTGTTCTGCGGTTTATATTATTTTCAAAGCTAGAACCTCAGGGTATTGGTTGTATTTTTTGATGGATGAGTTTTTTGTTTTTGTTGATGATGCGCTGGGGTTTGTGTTGTGTTTAACGCAAAAGAATTACCCAACATCCTACACCACAAACACAGCAACGAATCTGTA
Source organism: uncultured Alphaproteobacteria bacterium (assembly GCA_947367345.1). Classification (GTDB taxonomy): domain Bacteria; phylum Pseudomonadota; class Alphaproteobacteria; order RUG11792; family RUG11792; genus CANBDL01. The sequence goes on from CANBDL010000012.1 coordinate 3,509, forward strand.
GATGTGAGTGTTAGACATACCATTAATACAGCAATTGATATTAATAAAAATGTTTATGGTTTAATAAAACTGCAACAGTTCCAATGACGCCGATGCAGACAAATACACTGCTGATTATGTTTGGATAAAATTAAATAGCTAACATAATATAGTAGCGTATTATATTTTTATCAGATTATACACGTTACGATTTTTGAATTATTTTACCATTATACCTACTATCTAAATTACACTGTTCTATCAATTTTTTAAAATAGTCACTAGCAGCTTTCGCATCATCGCTGTCATTGTTATTAATGTAATGTATTAGTTTTTTATATGAGTGCACTAGCTTAGAGATTGCAACGGAATCATTCTTTTTGAAATATTCTCTAACAGAATATTCTGACATCACAAATGCATCGCAGTATCTGCCGTTCATCCAAAAAGCATCTATAACATTCTTTAAAACATCAAAACAGTACAATTTTAGTTCTTTAAAGATATATAGTTGTATATGTTCACACTCTTTATCATAAATATTCGTATCACCCAAATCAATTAATTTATCTGAATGTTTTTTGATTATTTTAACTTTTTTATTTTTTGATGCATCTGTACTTGTAAGAGCTATATTGAAATTATTTAATAAAATAAAATGATACTTAAATAATACCGTGCCAAGATACTTTAAATACCAGCTTCTTGAATCAAACATTCGCACTAAATCGTCAATAGCCTCTGCATAACACCTACACTTTATATGAAAAAAATACTGCTTTATGGACTCATCGTATGCAAGAGCTGATACAACGGTATACATTTTTTCATGATGCGTTGATGATACAATATTAAACTGTAATAATCCATCATCCAATGTATTGCAAGGCTTTGTGTATGTCGGTAATATAATAGCATCATTATTTCTTTTTTTTTCAGTTGCAATTTGTTCGACAAAGTTGTTTACAGTATTTCTATTATCAACCATATTTTTACAGCATCGTGTAAATGATTGGCAATTTATATCAAACGCAATTAAAATAAAAAGTAATATAGCATTAATTTTATTCATTATACATCTCCATTAATATTATTTTCCACATTATCATGTGCTTCGTATCTTACATCATAGATACCTCCAGCCCTAACAATCCTTTCAACTTCACTCTTTGAAAATGATTTATACATTCGACTAAGCTGATTGTATGTGGATCCATGAGTTATCCTAAAATGACGAAGTGAATTGCAATCATCTTTGTTTATATCTGCATCATTAACTTCTGATTCACTATCATGTGACGAACCAGTATTTTCTGTGTCACCTTGCTTTCTTTGTACCTGAATTATATCAAACAAATATTTTTGCTCATCATTTAATGCATCATATCTAATATTTGCGCCATATGCATTCTCACTTAACATGGAGACAAAAAGCAAATCATTTTTATCTATGATGCCGTCAATACATAATAACTCATGAAAACTATTAGAAAAGCAGCCATCCGTTATGTTTTTTAAACTTATTTTTTTTAATATTTTTGCCACCCTATCTGGACTATGTTTATTATTGTTAGTATATATTTCCTCGAATACGTGCAACAATTCATGAAACAAAACCCTCTTCATTGGGATATATATATTTTTGCATTGTATTTCGTCTTTGTTATTGTATTTTTTGTAAGCAAAATTTACTTGTACATTCTGATCTAGCGCATCTTTATCCGTTGTATCTGAAAAATTTAAACCTACGGCACCTATACTTATATTACTGTTGTTAAAAACTGTAAATGCTTGATGTTTATCAGTGTTAAGTATGAATAGTTTATTGCAAGCACGCAGTTTGTCAATACATTGTTGCACAATATCTTTTTTTATCGTTGTGTGTTTATCTTTTATTTGGTTATTATTGATGCAATAAAGTTGGTCAAAATAACTATTATTGTTTCCAAAATTATTCATCATATAACATATAAACTCACTTAATACATCTTCATTGTCAACATTGTTGACGCAATTAATGTTCTTTAAGCTACAATACTTGTGGAATAGATTGTCAATCTTATCAAGCTTATCATTAATAACTGCAGACAATGTATTCAAAAATCTATCCCTAAATATGAATTTACAAATAATTAACTTTGTTAACTCTTTTGCCACTGGTATCTGTAGGTTTTCTTTAAATAAGTCCTTAATTATTTGTCGTTGCTCATCATTAAGTTGAAAATTTTTGTTTTGCTCTTGAGTAACGCTTGATTCTGTCTCTATATATTCAAATATATCTTCACCACTTTTACTGTTATTACTATTATCCATTGATTTTGTTGATTTGTTTATATTTATATTAATTTCCATCATATCTAATATGCTATCTTCTGGCTCAAAACATAAAACCTCATCCAGACTATTCATTATTTGTTCATCTGATTCAAGACTGTTATATATAATATGTTCTAAATGTGTTTTTAAGTAAAACATAACTTCATCTTTTAATTTCTCTGCCCTGTATATAGTTATATTATCATTTGTTTTTGGAACACAGATAGAGACTGGAAAATAACTTGATATGTCATTATATTTAGATATATCACAATACTCCGAACAATTAATGCAATTTACTGTACCGTATACAGAAACAGCCAATAACGATATTAAACGTTCTTGCCAGCGATAAACGCTACTAAACAGTCGCATTAGAGTCTAAATTTCCAATAACTAAAAGAATCACTTATATAATATCATAATAAATCAAAAAAGTAAAGCGACTCAACAAAACCACCAATCAACCACAACACAAAAAAACAACATCACTACCGCGCATCACACATCACAAACAAAACACATATCAAAACAACCATCAGTATCACTGCACGCAGGTTACAGCATTCGGATAACAACTCACCAAGACAACAATCCAAAACGCTACAACAACAATCAACGCAATCCTGTTACACCATGCTTCCCAGCCACAGACTCAACATGCCTTCTCACATCATCATTACCGCACAGCCTGTAAACACTATTCAAAGCCTTCTTCGCATCATCAATATGTTCACGGATATATTCCGGATCGACTCCGCTTATAACCGATTGCAGCTCGGGTATATTTTTGCTCAACCGCTGCAATACGAGCGCCTTAACATAATCCTTGTCGCTGGACATATCATGATAACAAATATAAAGACCATACTAGGCATGAAGTTCTTGCTGAATACGCTGTACAAATAACCGTTCATGTTGCGCAATAATTCAGCATCTGGCTGTATTACATTGAAGAGAGCAAACCATATGAGCGATCCGACCATGATGTATGAAATGATCTTGACGAAGTTGATGGTTTTGTTGGTAACCTTGAATGCCAAAAACCATACAACAAACGTCAGGAATATATCTATCCCGATAAAGGCAATGTTATAGTTGCTGTGTTCGTATATTACAGTATGGTCCTGCCCGATGTAATTGAATATATTACTCAGCAATGACATTATAATTTGTAATGCTATCAGGAGGAGGAAGTTAACGCAACCCCTGTTGTTGCGTTTGCTGTCGATATCACATGCGATGTTGTTGTTCATGTTTTATGAAAGATTTGTGGATCTGTTTTTATTGTAGCATGTATAATATATATTGTTTATCTTATGCGATACAAACCATATCAATATTACATGTTTTAATCTGTTATTATTATCGTTAAAACTTGCAACAAGTACTAAGTGCTTTTCTATACAGCCAAATACATAATGATTTATACTGTAGCTAGTTATACTGTATCTCGAGAATCCTTTAATCTAATATTTCTATATTTCTTTTGCATGAGAAACTAATGATATGTTTTTGTCGTGATATACTCTATCTGCATGGCACGAAAATATTATTCCTTGACAAGATAATAAAGTTAATAGAGAGCTTCCGCCATATGAGAATAAGGGTAGCGGTATTCCAACAACTGGAGCAAGTCCGCATACCATTAGTATATTTATCGATGCGTAAAAGAATAATATTGCGTTGAATGCAAAAATGATAATCATTTGAAATTTATCTTTTGTATTGAATAGTATTGTGAAGTTTCCTATAATCAAAGCCATATACAGTGCAACAAGAATTAAGCATCCACATATACCGAAATGTTCTCCTATTGCTGCGAATATGAAGTCAGTCTGTTTTTCTGGTAGAAAGTTGAGGTTGCATTGTGTGCCGTGATTCAGTGTCGTTCCAAATGTTCCTCCGGCACCGAGGGCTATTTTTGATTGCATGATATGGTATCCGTGTCCTAATGCGTCGATTTCTGGATTTAGGAATATTAAAATTCTTTGTTTTTGATATGGATGTAATCTTGCACATATTATTGGCGACATTATTGTTATAAGCACTATACCAGATAAGAATTTCCATATTTGTACATTAACAAAAAACAGTATTGAGATTGCTATTAACAGTAGAAGAATTGCTGTACCAAGATCTGGTTGCTTGCATACTATTGCAACTGGAATCGCAGTTAATACAATTGGAACAATTAAAGATCTGTTATGTCTATTAAATTCAAGAGATTTATTGGAATAGTAGCTAGCCAAAATAAATACAATGGAAATCTTTGCCAACTCTGATGGCTGAAATGTTAGAGATGCGATACTAATCCATCTTTTGGCTCCCATTGCTGATTTGCCTGCCATTGTTACGACCAGAAGCAAAAGAATGCAGATGCAATATATATGAAATGCGTATTTTTTCCAGATTTTGACATCTATAACACACCCGATTGCCATTGCTATCAGTGCAATAAATATCCTGATAAGTTGTTTGATGGCTATATTTATGTTGCCATCCATAATCAAGAGTATTGTAAAAACAGAAAACGATAATATAGAAAATAATATTATCAAATGCGCTCTTGGCATGTAAATTATTTTCTGAAGTTTAATATTTGATGGGTATATCATAAATATTCGATATTTTTATTTTTTTGTTTTACTTATGTAATCATCTATGTTGTCTGGGCCTATACCTTCTAGGTCTACATGGCTACCTATATCATTCTTATCGTATTGATTGCTACTTGTAGTAACTTTATCGTCTACTAGTTTTATTTTTTTTTCGTTGATAGATTGAGTGTGCTGTTCGTCTTCATATCCTTTGTAGTGCTCTTCATCATCAAAATCTCCGTCCAGATTAATATTATTATCGAAATTTATTTCTGGGAGAGATATGTTTCCGTGATCCAGGGGAATGCTTTTTATAAATGCTTTTCCACAGCAATCCTTCATAATTTTACCAGAGCCACATTGACATTTGCTATTGATGATGTCTTGAATGGATATATTATGATTTTGATGTAACTGTGTAAGGTATTCGTTGATCTGTTGAGTTAGTTGGTGTATTTGAGCCATATAATCTTCTGTATTGCTGTCTGGGTTTAATGATGTTTCTATTGGTTCTGTCTTCTGCTCTACTTCTGTTGTGGCTTGATCTATTGTTGTTATATCGTTAGTTGGTATGTCGTTGGCTAGGAAGATATTCTTTAAAGCGGTGATGCGAATTGTATTAAGCATTTCACCGAATAAATTAAATGATTCTATTTGATATACGTTGATTGGACTTTGTTGTGCATATGCATGGTAGTTTACGTTTTTTCTGAGTAGGTTTAAATTAGATAGGTGATCTCGCCAAGCAGAGTCAATTGCCATCAGTATACATCTTCTAAGATACTCTTGCACACTGCTGTTATCTTGATTTGAAAATATATCGTTATATTTTTTGTGTATTTGCTCTATAATGTTGTTGACAATGTTTTCTTCTGAGAATTGAGTATTTTTATTTTCTTGTTCTTGCGTCTTTATATTGATTGTTTTCCCAAAAATTTGCAACAAGTTTTCGTTAATTTTTTGTACAAAAGCGGAATTCTGGTCAAATTCATTTATACTTGAACTATATGCTTCATGTACTATATTTTGTACAGCGTCCATTGACATTTCAAAAACAAAATGTGAAACATCATCTGAATACAGTATCAAGTTGCGATGTTCATATATTTGAGTTCTTTGTGAGTTAATAACATTGTCATACTTGACGTTTTGTTTTCTTATATCAAAGTTGAATGAGCAAAGACGTTGCTGCATGTTGAATATTTTATTCGTGAATATTTTGCTTTGAGGAAGCTCCTCGCTATTCTTCAGAAGAAAGTTTGGCAACATCTTATTCTCAAATCTTCTAGGCATCTCGTCGTCGAATGCGAAGAAAAAGATTGATTCGCCTGGGTCGCCTTGTCGGCCAGATCTTCCTCTGAGCTGATCATCTATTCTGCGACTTTCATTTCTCTCTGCCCCTATTACAAGAAGACCTCCTGCATTTAATGCTATCTCTTTCTTTTTTTCTATGTCATCTTTTATTCTTTTGATCTCGGCATTTCTCCTGTCTTCATCCTCTATGTCTTGGCATTCTAGCTTGATTCTTGTTTCTATATTGCCACCCAGTTTTATGTCTGTACCTCGGCCAGCCATATTAGTTGCTATAGTTACGCAACCAGGGGTTCCTGCTTCTGATATGATAAATGCTTCTCTCTCATTTTGTTTTGCATTGAGTACGTTGTGTGGTATCCCTTCGCGCTTTAGTAATGCTGACATTTCCTCTGATTTTTCTAGGCTGCAGGTTCCTACTAAAATAGGCTGCTGCCTTGCATGTCTTTCTTTAATTAATTCAACTATTGCAGCATATTTAGCCTTCTGGTCAGTGAAGATCCTGTCTTGGTTGTCTATTCTTTTGATAGGCTTGTTTGTTGGGATTGACACGACCTTTAGCTTGTATATTTCTTCGAACTCAGCTTCTTCTGTGATTGCAGTACCTGTCATACCAGCCAACTTTGGGTACATTTTGAAGAGGTTTTGATATGTGATAGACGCAGTAGTTCTGCTTTCAACCTGGATCTCCACTCCCTCCTTCGCTTCTATTGCTTGGTGTATGCCTTCCGAGTATCTATTGCTTCTTAAGACTCTTCCCGTATACTCATCTATAATGAGTATTTGTCCGTTTTGAACCATATAATCAACGTCTTTTCTGAAAATCTTGTTTGCCTTCAGGGCGCACGTTATATGATATACAATGTTTGTATTGCCGGGACCATATAGATGGGGTGTCTTGATTACCCCTTGTTCATAGAGGATTTTTTCGAGTTTTTCATTTCCAGATTCTGTTAAATGTACATTGCGATGTTTTTCTTCCAAAGTGTAATCTTCCTGAGTCAGGGTTTTTATGGCTGCATCAGCAATCTGATACAGGTGAAGTGTGTCGCTATCTGCATCTCCGGACAGTATTAATGGCGTTTTAGCTTCGTCGATCAGTATACTATCTACCTCGTCAACTATTGCAAAATAAAACGGCCTTAATGACACATCGTCTTTACTATAGCAGAGGTTGTCCCTCAGATAGTCAAAGCCAAGTGTGTTATTGGTGCAGTATGTTATATCAGCATGGTATGCCTCTTTCTTGCGATTGTCATACATATCATTTGTTGAAACTCCAACGCTCATCTTAAGAAAGTTATACAGCCTGCTCATTTCTTTAGCGTCTCGTTGTGCAAGGTAATCGTTTACGGTCACAACGTGGACACCTTTTCCTGTTAGAGCATTTAGGTATACCGGTAGAGTTGCAACGAGAGTTTTTCCTTCACCAGTTTTCATCTCTGCTATTTGACCGTCATGTAGCACAGCTCCACCTATAAGCTGAGTGTCGAAGTGCCTCATGCCCAATACACGTTTTGATGCTTCGCGTACAACAGCGAATGCTTCTGGGAGTATGTCGTCTAGAGTAGATCCATCGGACAACCTGCCGCGAAACTCGTCTGTTTTGCTTTGTAATTCGTGATCAGATAAACTGGATATCTCGGGCTCCAAGCCGTTTATAACATCTACGATCTTGTGATACTTTTTGAGCATGCGGTCATTGTAGCTACCGACAAAGAACTTGAGAAAATTGAACATATGAATTTAATGCGCAGGTTAAATCAATGTTTATTGTATCATGTTTTGTTATTTGTTTTCAATAAGGATAGTTTTGTATCTATAAAAATACTGATAACATGAAGATATTGCAAGTATAGATGACAACCATAACAATAAAGTTGAAATAATTGATATGTATGAATTATGACATATATTGTTTAGTAATATGCCGGATAAAGCAAGCATTTGTGTACATGTTTTAACTTTCGACATCATGGATGTTGTGAAATTGTCAGATTTTTCCTGAACCTTGGACCTCATATTCGATACTATAATTTCTCTACACATTATTATTATCATAGCTATAATGTTGTATTTTTCTGTTAAATTGAACCCCAAGATTAATGCTATTGTTGTTGTGACAAATAGTTTGTCTGCGAGAGGGTCAAGGGTTTGTCCTAGTTTGGTCGTTTGTTGTTTTTTTCTAGCGTATAATCCGTCTAGATAGTCTGTGATACTCCCAAATACAAATATTGAAAAAGCCAAGAGATCAAATGTTTTATTGTTTTTAAAAAAACAAAATATCAAAAGTGGTAGCATTAGAATGCGTAATACAGTTAATGTATTTGATACATTTAGATTGTTGTGTTTCATTAGAAAATCAAAACAAAATATAATAAAAATTTTACGATATTAGATATTTTTTTTGCAACTAATTGTATTTTATGATGATATGTGCTACAATTGTCTTGTTGATCTTATTCGTAATCAGTATATGTCATTTGTTCAAAATAAAACAAAGATAAAATACATGATGGCATATGCTTTATGCTTAATATGCGCATTGTATTTGATTATTAATGTTAGGAAGAGTGATAGAAATAGTTTGGCTTTGGCAAATCATAAGGCTCATCTAGAAATACATGGCAAGGTTCGTCTTTTAAACAGGCATAATTACCATGGTATTTTACGTAATTCTTGCAGAAAAATACAGGAAAACAGATATAGATTTACAGTTAATGCTGGAGACACAATAAGTTGTATACTCAAAAAAGCTGGCGTAAGCCAAAGAGATATTTACACAATTTCAAATGTTGTGGCTAGGTGTTTTAATCTTTATAGATTGCAGATTGGTAAAACAATTTATCTTTCAGCGATTAGACATGGAGATGAATCTGTTGTAGAGACTTTGAAAATAAATGTTGGCGGGAATTACCAGATACAAGTTTGCAGAAATAGTGATGGTACTTATAGTGCAAATAGAGTTCAGATACAGAAATACGAAATATTTGAGTCAGTCGATTGTAAGTTTTGCAAAGATAATATAGAAGAAGTTTTGATACAGAATGGCCTTGACCAGGTTTGTATAGATACAGTCAAGAAGGTTCTCAAATTATTTAAGATAAATAATGAACAGGATGTAGAATGTAAAATTTTCTACAAATATAATGTTTCTGATGACAATGAAGTTGTTGGTGATGTCGTTGTTATGAAATGCGATATTTGCCACAGTAAGACTGACGAGCAGGATGGAGAAAAAATTGTAACAACCGTATACAATATGCACGATGGATATGATTATGTATTTGTTGATTCAAATGGCGTAATTCAAAGAGATATGAATGATCTCGTATTGTCTATGCCGCTTAAAAGATGTTTAATAACGTCTAGCTTCGGCTATCGTATTCATCCAGTTACAAAGAAACGCTTGTATCACAGGGGGGTTGATTTTTACGCAAATATAGGTACAGATGTTTTTGCTTCGGGTTCTGGCATCGTTGTTCAGGCTGGTTATGGGGGCGCATATGGGAATTACGTAAAAATTAAGCACCGCAACGGCATGTATACTGTTTATGCTCATCTATCTAAGATATTTGTGAATGTTGGCCAGAGAGTAAATAAGGGATGTAAGATAGCGTTATCTGGAAATACTGGTCGTACAACCGGACCTCATTTACATTATGAAGTAATTATAAATAATCAATTTGTTGATCCTGTTAAAAATATCAAAATGTATTGTGGGCCAGAGAGTATTCCTGTGTCTAGAATTATAGAGTATAACTTAATGATTGATGAAAAATTAATGTATTGCAGCAAAATTAAGAGGTATATAGAGTCTAAAAATAAGAATATAATTAATATTATTAATTAATTTGTAAATACAGGATTAGGCGCGCAAACAGTTGTTTATGTTAGAATTGTCAAAAAGATGTTAATAGTTATTTTGCCATGAAGATGCAGTCATCTCGCCAGAGTATTTTTACAATATCGTTTGTTTTGATTGCGCTTCTGTGTGTGGTGGCGTATTTCATCAGGGGCGTTATATCTGCCTTCGAACATAATATGCCTATTAATATTACAATATCTCTTTTGGTTTTGTTTGGTATATTGCTTGTCTATCGTAATATATTTAATTTTGACAACGAATATTCTCTCTTGATTAGGTTTTCTAATTTGAACGAGTCAGAAATAAGGAAGCTCAAAATACTGAAGCCTTTAACGTTTTATATCACAAAGAATAACAATACAATTTCTCAAGCTAAACTGCAGACAATATTAGGTGGTATCGATAAAAGGATAGGCGACAGCGAGTCTTTCATAAAGTATATATCCGGCATATTGATTACGTTCGGTTTGCTTGGTACATTCGGCGGTTTGTCAGTTGCGATAGGCGGAGTTTCAAAAACAATTAATAATCTCGGCGTTGTTGGCGGAGGCAATACTGCGATGGGGCAACTGAACGACAGCCTTAATATTGTTTTGGCTGGTATGGGAAATGCCTTCGGATGTTCTTTGTTTGCGATTTGCGGAGCTGTTGTTCTCGGGTTTATTTTTACAAGACAAAAAAATGTATCGGATGAACTTTTCAATTATGCGGAAGAGTGGTTGTCGAAAAATACAATAAGCTTTGACGTTATAGATAATATGCAAGAGTATCACGGTACAATATTTTCCATGGGCCTACTCGAGAAGACGATTGAAACGATATATGCCTTCCAAAATCATATGAAGAGTCTTGACGAATACAAGGAAAGCATATTCCATACTCAGAAAGAAATAAGTACGAGGTTGGATAGATTGACGGATATAATGAGTGTACAGCAGGATGCAATTAATGTACTTAGTAAAAACCAGTTGGAAATGCAGCAGATAATTATTAAGCTATCGCACGTTGATAATGTTGGGACCCAGTTTAAAATACTAGATGGCTTGGCGTCTATTGACCGCAGTATACAGGTCCTCATATCAAATGGATCGCATGACAAGAAGTTTATCGTTGATGCTCTTGGGAAAGACATAAGGATGGTCTCAAAAACTCTATCGTCTTTAATGGAATAGTGACGGATGGTTAAGTATGTCTAGCAGTTTCAAAGATAAGCTTAGCGCAATACTATCGCGCGCATCCTACGTTCAGGAAAGATTAAACGATCCGTCTGGGCTTGACCATAAGGAATTTGTCGATCTGTCAAAGGAGTTTTCTGATCTTGGGCCAGTTACAGATGAGATTCGAACATTGTTGCGATTGTATCAAGAATTATCTGATACGGAAGAAATAGTAAGCAGCTTTGCAGGCGTTGTGGCGGGCGATGAAAAAGAGCTGAAGGATATGGCTGAAGCTGAATACCATGACCTCAAAAAGAAAATTGCAGATCAGGAGCATAACGTAAAACTAATGCTTCTTCCAAAGGACATAGACGACGAGAAGAACGCGATATTGGAAATAAGGGCCGGTGCCGGAGGAGACGAGGCCGGTCTTTTTGCGGCTGATCTATTCAGGATGTACTCTCTCTACGCATCAGTACACGGGTGGAAATTCGAGGTACTTGAATTCAGTGAGAGTGGTATAGGCTCTATAGCCAAGGCGAGCGCCAGTATAAGTGGCAAGGGCGTATACGCAAGATTGAAGTTTGAGTCTGGGGTCCACAGGGTCCAGAGGGTTCCAGAGACAGAAGCTTCTGGCAGAATACATACGTCAACAGCGACGGTTGCAATATTGCCGGAGGTTGAAGACATCGATATGCAGATAGACGACAAGGACCTTAAGATAGAGACGTGTAGGGCGTCAGGAGCCGGGGGTCAACACGTTAACAAGACTGATAGCGCAGTTAGGATAGTCCACCTGCCAACCAATATAGTTGTAACGATGCAGGACGAAAGGTCTCAGCACAAGAATAAACTCAAGGCAATGAAAATCTTGAGAGCCAAAATATACGAGATGGAGAAAAGCAAGAAAGACAGCGAAAGAGCCCAAAACCGTAAGACTCAGGTTGGTACAGGCGACAGAAGCGAAAGAATAAGAACGTATAATTTTCCTCAGGGAAGAGTCTCTGATCATCGCATCAACCTCACTCTCTATAAAATAGATCGCATCATGGACGGGACCGAACTTGACGATGTGATTAGCAAGTTGATTGAGGCCGATCAGGTTGAGAGAATGATGGGCGATTAATGGTTTTGCGCTGTGTCTCAGGCATTTTATAATCATATAAAAGCTTTTTGTATTGCTTGTTTTGTTGTTGGCGGATACGTTTTGGTCCCTAAAATATTGCAAGTTGTATGTGGTTTTTCCATACGTAATATATATGTCGTGGTTGATGACAGGGATGTAACAAGAAAAAAGCTTGGCAAAAATATATTGAACCAGCTGTATACGATATACCACTCTAATACGTTATCTATAAATACCAACAAGGTGTATAAAATGATTAACGCACCAAAGTTAAAGCAAATAAATATATTCAAAAAATATCCAGATACAATAATAGTGAAGGCGGCAAAAAAAATACCGATCGCTGTTTTTCAAATGAAGGGCGAATATTTTTACGTAGATGACAATGGAGATACGTATTATTCAACCAAGACGAATAAGTATAAATCTATTGTAATTACAGGTCAGGACGCCAATTTGTATGTAAAGCAAATTATGAATCTTGTTAAGCATAATCAATTCATGTCGCAAAATATAATCGCAGCATCATTTATTGACAAGAGGAGGTGGGATATTTATATTTTTGAACGAGGTATAAAAATAATGCTACCAGAGATAGACTCATGCAATATATTAAAAATACTAGAGTCTGTAGAGAAGCTGTTCTATGCGATAGACAAGGACAAGTTGACAGCTGTATCTTACGTTGATTGCAGGTGTGGTGATATTGTTGTTGGGTTAGGTTGATCGGTTTTGTTGTTATACGATATTTGCCTTGTTATAGATTTGCTAAGACAAATAGACTTCGAACATTCATATATAGTATCATGTAAATGATATTTCGTTAAAATAAGTTGGTTGCTCTAATTATGAGAGTTCGTTCGACGAAGAATCCGAAGAAAGAGACCCTGGTTGCATTATACAAACAAATGAAGACGTTCAGGGTTTTTGAAGAGAAGATTGCAGAGCTTTATACCAAGGGCCACATAGGCGGTTTTTGCCATCTCTACATAGGCCAGGAGGCTGTTGTGTCCGGAATAACACACAATATGATGCAGCAGGACAGCTGTATTACAAGCTACAGAGACCACTCTCACATGTTGGCGTTTGGAGCCAGTATGGAATCAGTGATGGCCGAGCTTTGCGGTAGAGAGACTGGGTGTTCAAAGGGGAAGGGCGGATCCATGCACATGTACAAGAGAGACCGCAACTTTTTCGGCGGTAACGGTATAGTCGGCGCCCAGGTATCTCTTGGTACGGGATTGGCGTTTGCGCATAAATACAAAAAAGACAATGGCGTGAGCGTAGTATATTTTGGTGATGGCGCTGCGAACCAGGGGCAAGTCTACGAATCTTTCAACATGGCTTCTTTGTGGGAATTACCAGTCGTATATGTTCTGGAAGACAATAAATACGCTATGGGAACTTCAGTTGCGCGATCTACTTTGGACGGGTCTCTGGAGAAACGTGGAGAGCCATTTTATATGAAGACAATTATCTCTGACGGTATGGATATAATAGACGTTCTCGAGAAGTCCAAGGAGGCCATAGATTATTCTCGCTCCGAGTCAAAGCCGGTTCTATTGTGCGTAAATACATATAGATACAGAGGACATTCGATGTCTGATCCGGCTACATACAGAACAAAAGACGAAGTGAGTGAGATGAAGAAGCTTGATCCTGTTGATTGTTTGTACAATATTCTCGTTGATGATTACGGAGTACAAGACTCGGATTTGCACGAGATAGAGAAGGATATCGTCTCGCAAGTTTCCGAGGCAGAGAATATCGTGTTGTCGGCAAGTGAACCTGATGTTGGTTCTCTAATGCAAGACATATATTCGTTTTAGTTTTTTATTTTTGATAGTAGTATGACACAGAAAATAACAGTAAGAGACGCCCTAAGGGACGCTATGAAGGAAGAGATGCTTCGCGACGAGACTGTATTTCTCATGGGGGAGGAGGTTGCTGAATACAACGGAGCCTACAAAGTTTCGCGAGGTCTGTTTGATCAATTTGGCCGAGACAGAGTGATAGATACCCCTATTACCGAGCATGGTTTTGCAGGTATTGGGGTTGGGGCTGCCATGCTTGGTTTGAGACCGATCGTTGAATTCATGACGTTTAATTTCGCAATGCAGGCTATAGACCAGATTATAAACTCTGCGGCTAAGACGTTTTACATGTCTGGCGGTACAATAAATTGCCCGATCGTATTTCGCGGCCCAAACGGCGCCCCTGGTAAGGTAGCCGCCCAACACTCACAATGTTATGCGAGTTGGTACGCCCACTGTCCTGGGTTGTACGTTGTCGCACCATATGATGCATACGAGTCCAAGGCTCTTCTGAAGTCGGCAATACGCAACAATAACCCAGTCATATTTTTGGAGCACGAAATGCTCTACGGAAAGAAGTTCGACATGCCGGATGAAGATGATCTGCTTCTACCTCTCGACAAGGCCCGCATTATGCGTAGCGGCAAGGATATCACCATATGTACATTCTCCGTTTCTGTGGGATATACCTTGGATGCCGCCGAGATACTTGCGAGAGAATACGGAATAGAGTGTGAGGTCATAAACCTGATAAGCCTCAGACCCTTGGACAAGGCAACAATAGTAGAGTCTATCAAGAAAACAGGGCGCGTATTGACTGTTGAGGAGGGGTGGGCCGTATGCGGCATAGGCTCAGAGATAAGCGCCATAGCCGTCGAAGAAGCCTTCGACTATCTTGACGCCGAACCATCTCGTCTTGCCTGTGCTGACGTGCCTATGCCATATGCGTCAAACCTTGAGAAGCTGGCCTTGCCAAACTCAGCCAAGATCGTAGAGATTGTCAAAAAACTTTGTAATAAAAAATAGTTTGAGTTTTATGAATTGTTGTAGTATGAATATTAAGATGTTGTTTGTGGTATTGTATATTCTTATGAATTATGATTGTATATTATGCGATATACAAAAAATTACAGATACAGATAATGCTTGTAGTATGTTTCAAGATGTTGTTGCTTCGTCTCCAGGTTTAGTTGAACAGATCGGATATAATAAAGAATATGGAAACTATATTAAAATTAAGCAAGATAATGGCGAGTATAAAGTATATTCACATTTGTATAAGATATTTGTATGTTCTTTGCAAAGAGTTCAGAGCGGTTATAAGATTGCTTTATCTTCGCGCGCTACAGACAAAGTCGTAATGCCTTACAGGCATAATGAAGAAAAATTTCTTGCGCAAACTGAGCAAAAACCATGTGTGTGTGAATCTTCAAGCACAATTACAAATGCTATTGATGAGAATGGCGTGGCAAGACAGAACCATGAAATGACTTGGTGCTACCGTATTGGGAGATACGATTGGACCAAGGAAGATATTCGTGAGTCAGATGCTAAAGAAAAAAGATCGGGAAAACGTAATTGGCACGAAGAGGAATGTATTAATCATGGGGTTCGTAATAAAAGAACAATGTGTTGCAAAATGAATGACAACACAGAGCATCCGATGCGGATAACGTCAAAATAAATCTGAAATGGTTAGCTGTATGGATAGATATAATAATTGTATAAATATAGAATATAATGTTAGATTTAGAAGCAGAGAGCAATGCAATAATCAGAATCGTGTCTAGCACTGTTACGCAAGCAATCTGATTTATGAAACAATAATATTGCAGATAAAAAATAGGTGATACATGTCGATAATATTGGAAATGCCAGCCCTAAGTCCATCGATGGAGAGCGGTAACCTCATTGACTGGAAAAAGAAAGAGGGTGACAAGGTCTCGGTTGGGGATATAATTGCCGAGATAGAAACTGACAAGGCTATCATGGAGTGGGAGTCGATATACGATGGTACTCTCGCAAAAATCATTGTAGATTCCGGCACAAACGATGTCCCGGTAAAAACAGCCATAGCCGTACTAAGGGAGAATGGCGATTCAGATTCTGATGTAGATGCTGCAATAGCAAAAGCTTCAAGTGGGTGTGGTGTGCAAGATGTCTCGTCAGAAGCGCATGGTACCCAGACTGAACAAACAACTTGCAATGGATGTGTTGACAACAAGGAAGCTGGACAGGTGTGCGGTACCAGTGCAAATACTGATACCGAGAACTGCGGCAGGATCTTCGCAACACCTCTAGCTCGCAACATAGCTCGTAACAACAATGTGGATCTGGCTTGCCTATCTGGTACCGGTATTAATGGTCGCATCGTCAAGGATGATGTGTTGGCTTACATAAACTCCGGCTCATACAATGCAACCAGTCATGAGTCTCACGTCTTTGCTAAGAATATTGCGGGCCCTGTCTACGAGGACCTTGTACCGACGGGAATGCGCAAGGCTATTGCGGCAAATCTATGTCAGTCGAAGCAGACTATACCTCATTTCTATCTCGCAACCCAAGCCGTTGTGGATGGTATGTTGGATTTTCGAGCCAAGGCCAACAGCATGTCGATCACCAACAACAAGCTCCTGATAGACGCATTCATAATGAAGTATGTTGCAGACGCAATGCTTGCTGTGCCGGAGGTCAATGTGTCTTGGGTTGGAGATAAGCTGCGTAAATTCAACACGGTTAATATTGCCATAGCCATATCACTTGATGGCGGACTCGTGACCCCGGTGATATCGAACGTACAACTGAAGTCTGTGGCTGAGTTGTCTGATGAAATTCATCACGTTGTTGGGATTGTCAGGTCCGGCAAGACGTCTAAGGATCATATGGCACCTTGCTCCATAACCTTGTCGAATCTTGGTATGTATCAGGGTATTGATAATTTTTACTCGATTGTACCGATGAATAACGGCTCAATACTTTCAATAGCGGCCGCCAAAAAGACTCCGGTTGTGACTGATGATGGCGGGTTGGACATCAAGACCGTGATGAAGTTTGGGTATGCAGGAGACCACAGGTGTATTGATGGCGCTGTGGCGGCAAGATTCTTGGATGAGTTTGTGAAGAGGTTTGGGTAGTTTGATTGATTTAAAATTACTAATATTGATATAAAACGTATGTTAAATGCATAGTGCATACATCTATAAAAATAACCAGACTAATTTGACACAATAGTTGAATTTTGATAAAATTTGCGTATATGATCTTACATCGCACAAGAGTAGTTCGATGAAATTAATACTGTTAGAAAAAGTGGATAAGCTCGGTTTAATAGGCGATACCGTTGACGTGAAAGCTGGTTATGCCAGGAACTTTCTCCTGCCAAAGAAGAAGGCTATGAGAGCAACTGAGGCGAATATTGCGTTTTTTAAATCCAAGGAAAATGAGATTAGAGAGAAAAACGAAAAGACTAGAGTCTCTGCAGAATCTTTGGCTAGCAAGATTTTGGAAGAGTCTATCACGGTTGTCAGACAGGCTAGCGATTCAGGTGTTCTGTTTGGGTCTGTTACATCAAGAGATATAGTAAATGAGCTGGATCAGAGAGGTATTTCTGGTATCAAGAGGCAGGATATCGTCATAGATCGTCCAATTAAGACGTTAGGTGATTATCTAGTGAAGATTTATGTACATCCGGAAGTTGTTGTTGATTTGCCTGTTAGAGTTATAGTTGCATCTCAGGATGTTGGGTCTACAGATCTAGACTTCGATGAAATTGAGAATATCGAGAATATTGAGAATTTTGATGAGGAATTTGTAGCTTAGTACTTTGTACTTTTGCTTCTGCGTTACATTCTTACTGGATGTAACCATACAATCATCGTTTTTATGCCCTTGTGGCGGAATTGGTAGACGCATCAGACTCAAAATCTGACGTTTGTATGAACATGTGAGTTCGAGTCTCACCGAGGGCACCATATATTATAATGAGATTCTTCTTCCTTAGTTTGTTATATATTCGAAAAGTTGTAGATATGTTATTTAAATCCAGATGTTTTTTATTTTCATTTTTTAAGTTCCTGATTTGTTTGAATGTTTGTTTTTCGTTGCAGCATATTCAGTGTGGCGGTGGCGAAAATTCAAATTTTGTGCCGCCTTGGCAGAGAGGGAAAAAGGCTGCTGCTGTATTTAGAGCAACAGTCATTCCAGATGCAATGATATCGCAACATTTTGGAATTTCTGGTATGGTGAATTTGACATGTAGGTGGAAGAGCCCTGTTTCCATAGCGTATGGCTTGGGTCCAGTGTGTCGAGTTTCTCTGTTTAAGATTCATTTTTTGGTTGGTTGCGAGCATTTTTTACCAAGAGACAAAGATAATAGATATGCGACCATATTTATTTCCGGGAAGATTCAGTTTGCTATCATGAGCATGATAAGTATTATGGGTGGCTTTAGATATAATTTTGGTAAGGTGTTTTATTCTAAACATATACATAGAGTAGATTCGGAATTAATATGGTTTATTGGCATCGGTGGATCTATTGGTACTCGCAGGGTTTCTCTTGCCGGATACTTAGGCGGAGGAGGCATAATAAGATTTAGTTGATACTTTTTTCTGGCCGCACGTATTTTTTGTATGATGCATGCAATAAACAAAATATCGTATAATCATAGATATAGCCGTTTTTCGGTAATCATTTTTGGTTGCATATTTTTATATGTTTGAGCTAGTCATTTGAGATTCATAGGTGTTTCATGTCGATCGGTAAAACAATATCAGAAGTAAGAAAGAGCCTGAAGTCTGGTGAGTATACTTGTAAAGAACTTACAAGATCATACCTTGACAAGATAGAAAAACATAAAAACTTAAATGCTTACGTAACTGTCACTGCAGACAAGGCAATGGAGCAAGCAGAGATTGCTGATCAAAAAATAAGATCAGGAGAGGATGGCGATTTGCTTGGAGTTCCTCTTGGTATCAAGGATCTGTATTGTACCAAGGATATTCGTACCACATCCTGTTCTAAGATACTCAGTAATTTTGTACCGAAGTACGAGTCTACCGTTACCCAGAATCTTCTGGATGCTGGGTCTGTATTTCTTGGCAAGACGAATATGGATGAGTTGGCTATGGGATCCTCAACGACAACAAGCTACTTTGGAAACTGTTACTTGCCATATCGTGCATCTGACAATCCAGACGACGAAATATGCCCAGGCGGATCGTCTGGTGGATCTGCTGCTGCTACTGTGGCTGATCTTTGCGTAGCTTCTACAGGCTCTGATACAGGCGGATCAATTAGGCAGCCGGCTGCATTTGCTGGTCTCGTGGGAATAAAGCCAACTTACGGTCTTTGTTCGCGTTACGGCATGATCGCTTTTGCATCATCTCTTGATCAGGCCGGACCAATAACAAAAAACGTTGAGGATTGTGCGATTATGCTGAGAGCCATGGCCGGATACGATCCGAAGGATTCGACCTCACTCAACGTTGATATACCAGACTATACCAAGAGTTTAAATAAGTCTGTGAAGGGATTGAAAATTGGAATCCCAGAGAACCTTTTATCAATGCTTGACGATGATGGTTTGAATATAATTGATACAGCAAAGAAAATATTAGTTGATATTGGATGTGAGCTTGTTAGTATTGATATATCTAGTATGGAATACAGTCTTCCGGCTTACTATATAATTGCTCCAGCTGAAGCATCATCCAATCTTGCTCGTCTAGATGGAGTAAGGTATGGCTATCGTTCTGATAATCCTAGAGGTATTGAGGATTTATACGTCAAGACTCGTACTGAAGGTTTCGGTGACGAAGTTCAGCGTCGTATACTGGCTGGGACTTATATTTTGTCTTCCGGTCACTATGATGCGTATTATACTAGGGCTTTAAAGATAAGGCAGCTCATCAAGAACGATTTCATCAATAATGGATTCTCTAAGGTTGATGCGATAATGACTCCAACAACAATTGGGCCTGCCTTTAGTATTAAGAATAGCAAGAATATGACTCCGATACAGATGTATCTCAGTGATGTATTTACCGTTACTGCAAATGTTATAGGGGTGCCTGCTATATCATTGCCTGTTGGATTGTCGCGAAATAGTCTTTTGCCTATGTCTGTTCAGTTTATCGGTAATAGGTTGTCGGAGGAGCTTTTGTTTCAGATATCAAGTGCCTTCGAGAAGGAGGTTTGCTTTGATTCCCTGAGAATGAATATAAGGAGAAGTATAGATGCGTAAAAATTGTAAAGTTATACTGTCAAAGTTATTTATTATTATTGCTTTTTTTGTTGTTGGGTGCATATATGCCGATGACAAGCCAAAATCTGATACCGAATCATGTGATAAAAAAACATCTAGTGATTGCAAGGAGAATTCATGTAAGAACAATAAACCTGATGAGACTCTGCAGATTTTTAAGACCAATCTCAAGAATACTGTTGAAAAATTCGTGAGATTGAGAGTTAAAAACAAGGATAATTTTAGCTGTATCGTTTGTATAAACGGGGAAGTGATCTATAAAAACAATTTTGCACCAGATGAATTGATATGTATGGGGTCTATTACCAAACAATTTACGGCATATTTATTGTTTCAATATCTTATAAAGCACAATAGTAGCAATTGGCATGATGTAATAAAGCTTCCAATAGCTCAGGTGCCTGATTTGAAGGAGTGGTGCTCTTCGGTCATGAAGGATGGCGAGTGCGATTGGATGAGTTATGTAACAATAGAAGATCTTTTGTCACACAAGAGCGGTATGCTTAAGATGGAAACTTTTAAAACCAAGGTTCTTGGCTTAATGCTGAAAAATCTTTGTTCACCGATAAAGCACAACGACATGTTAAAATATTTTATTTGCGATAAAAACTTGAAAGATACAGAGACATTTTTGTATTCAGATGTGAATTATATTGTATTGACTTTGATAGTAGAGAAGTTATACAGGAAAAGCTATCCAGATTTGATAAAGGATTTGGCGGATAGAGACGGGCTTAGCTCTCTGAAAAATATGCCAGACTTAACTATATCGAAAATTATTAAAACAGTGCCGGGGATGCATCAATTTAAGCGTACCAAGTATTTTCCTATTAAATTTTGTTATGGAACCGGATCTCTTTGTGCAAATATTATTGATATAAATAAGTGGTGTCTTAATAAGAGTGAAGACGTGATTTATAAAATTCTTGCAAAGCCTCGCTCTTACTCTAAAGATGTTTATTATGGCTATGGATTGTATATGAATTATGACGCAAGCGCATTTTGGCACCCAGGCAGATACTATAGATTTTGTAGTGCCAGGACTTTTACAATATACTATAAGCAATGTGGTGTCGCGGTAACTCTCAGTGTAGATGGCGACGAGTATTTTAAAGATTTATGCGATATTGTTGACAATGTTTATCTTGGCATCCGCAATAATCGTTCTTGATTGTTGATTGAGTTTTTACAGAAGGAATTCCAAGATCCTACAATACGTTGTATAAAGAAAGAGATGACAAACACTAAAACAAAAGTACCAATGTTGTCTTGATACTTTGTTATTTTGTAAATAAACAGAATTTCTTATTTATCCCTGTCTTGCCTTGAACTTTGGTACTTGTTTATTTATGACGTACAATCTGCCTTTGCGCTTTACAAGCTGACACGCTCTGTGCCTTGATTTTAATGTTTTTACTGAATTCGCAACTTTCATTCTCCGATATCCTCAAGATACGATACAAGGAAATTTTAACATATGTTGCAATATTTTTCAAAACATAATATATAGATTTGATTTTTGTTTGTATTGTATTAAAATACAAACATTTTTACATGTATTTGCGTAAAATCAATTTTTCATGTTACCGTATATATGACCTAGTATCAATTTTGTATTTGTCCTCAGATATAATTTGTTATGAGGCCTGGGGACAAGCTTGTTAACAAAATAATCATGATTGGTGGTTTTATGCAGCAGTACATAACTCATGTATCATTCGGATATGATTCTCATGCGTTTTGTAATACTAAAGATACTCTTGTGCTAGGCGGTTGCAGGATTAATCATATTGGTCTGAAGGGCGTGTCAGATGCAGATGTATTGATACATGCGGTAGTTGATGCTATATTATCCGGAGTTCTGCGCAAGAGTATAGGAGAAGTATTTCGTGAGGATGACCCTGAGAATTACAACAGAAATTCTATGGAATTTTTGCATTATTGCCGTGATCTTCTAACTCAAAACAATACATCTATAGTTAATATAGATTGTACAATCATATGTGAAACACCAAAGATATCGCAATATTCTCATGAGATGTGTAAAAATATATCTAATGCACTTGATATAGAAACTAGTAAGGTCTTTGTAAAAGGTAAGACAAGAGATGGTCTTGATAATATAGATTGCATTATTTGTTATTCTGTTGTTGGGTTATGCAAAAAATAAGTACAAAGCGGCATATCTAAATTTAATAATAGCGCAGTATTTTTTACTCTTGCATAGTTTTCTTAAACAACATACATCATAATATTTACGTTTTGCATTCTATACATGGAAGCTTTTGCGGGCCACCGCGTGTTTTTGTTATTTATGCAAGTATTGCGTGCATATTGTCATACTTTATCAATATAGTGTTGTGCTAGCTAGTAACACTATTGCTATATTGATCATGCTTTGTTCTCTGTATCAAGTTTTGTGTGTTCGTATTACTGTAAGTATTGCAAGTATTGTTTTGTGTGTTCTCAGGTATATTGTTATTTTCATCTATGATGTATTGATCGTAATACATATTTTTTGTTTCGTTACGTGCTGTATCTAAGAATCTTTGTAGATTATGTATTTGCAATACATATTCTTTCATGTATTTCTTAATTTTTTTATTGTCATTTATTATATACGGTGATAGAATATACAGGAGCTGAGCACTAGTTAACTCTGATTGGTCTATAAATTTGCATATAGTTTCTGGGTCATTTATATAATATATTTTTCCAACATCTGCTTCTAACTTTGCTAGTTTGGAATATATTTCTGATGTATTTAATGTTGTATTGTTGTCTGCATTTATGATACATTGTACATTTTCTTTTATATTGTTAATGATTTCTTTTGTAATTGTTGCATTATCAGTGTTGGTTTGACTATATAATGACAATTGAAATAGAAGATTGTTTAATTTTATGTAATCGTTTCTGAATTGAGATTTTGTAGGCATATGCGCAACTTTTTTATCTTTATTTGTGTATTCTTCTGTATTGCATTTTGTGTTAGATTTGATAGCGATATTTTTAACATAATACATG
>CANBDL010000013.1 GCA_947367345.1 uncultured Alphaproteobacteria bacterium
TCAAGTCTTATTGTCTTACCGTCTGATATGTATTTCTTATATTCCGTTGGTACTATCTCTAGATCTTGTATGTATGGATCTCCATCAAGTATGGCATTTAGCAAACACTTCAGCTGATATTCACAGTTCTCTGTACCAAATATGTTACAGAAAACATAATCAGATGTTGGAGGTAGTATGTCAGGTATTTGTGATTCGTTTAGTATTGGTGTGATGTTATATTGATCATTATTTATAGTTGTCATACTAGATAATTGATGTATTGTGTATAGTTATTATAGCATAGGGGTAGGGGGCGAGTATACACTATATCACATTACTGTTCATACTTTGGTTTTAAATCAAAGTTAGAAGAAAAAGAAATAGAAAACCAAAAAAATTAATACAATAACATGATCAAAATGACTAACAGAGTAAATATATTTAGTTTTTTGCGTTTTATAGGTGTAGTATGCGTGTCGACAGCCGAAATACATACTAATTCTATACACAGCCATCATTTATTCTTGTATTTCATAGCTATGTTATTTTTTGTCTTTGTTATTATTTTGTTTTTCAAATCATTAATGCGTTGCTTCTGTTTGTCATCTATATTCCTTGCCTGAGAAAAAATAACTAAACCATCGATGCACTTTAACAATAATTCATTTTCTATCACTATTTTATTGTCCAGGATCTCCTTGTATATTGCTTCTAGCACATCAAGCAACGTATTAATAATACAATGTCTGTTTTTGATATTGTCATTAGCTGTGTCCAAGATATTACCCAAGGCACTCATCGCATCATATAAAATATCATTATTACCAACTATCTTAGTTTTATTTGTCTTCACAATAGCATGCAATACTGCAATTATATTGTCCCTATCTTTTATCCAAACACCCTCTTTGTACAAAACATTACTTAATGCCGTAACAATATTGTCTATAGCATAAACTTTTGCGTCATCTTTGCACTGCTTGATTATTGTCAGTGTTTTGTTAATAATACTATCGACATTTGTTATGTTCTTATTTTCTGGACATACTATACGCATCAAAATACCTGCAACACTATGCGATACCTCATTACCAATTTCGGCTTTATTTTGATATAATATATCGACAAAATTATTAATGATATCATTCCTGTTTTCTACTTCTATATGCACTGGGATTAAAATATTATACAAAACTCTACTAATATCTGGCAACATATCTACAGAAATATTTTGTTTATTTTGCATCGATATATCATATAACACCTTAATCACATGATTAATATTATTTATCTTTGTCTTCGTTTGGTACAAAGCGTTGCCCAAGGAGCCAATAATATTTTTTAGTGCAGCACTTGGCATGCTTGCTTGATGTTTTTTCAATATACTTAGCAACGTATTGATAGTGTCTGTATTATTGCTATCATCATGCTCTATCACAACTAAATACAGCATCTCTTTCAAATCATTGGACGCATCTATTACTTTGTCGTTTTGTTGTTGATTATTGCTGGCATCATTGTTTGTAGCTGAATTCTTGGCACATGTATTGTGGCACATCATAGAATACGACGCTATTGTGCATAGTAATATTTTTGTAATTCTGTTTTTCATTTTTATCTCCTCGAAGTATGAAGCAAACAAATTGCTAAATTATTGCAAAATTCAATACGATACGGTTATTGCTAAATTGTACGAATCACAACATTAGCAACAGAAGAAGCCATCACGCCCCTTCCGCTGTAATTAATAAGTATTCAAGCTATACAACCGCCAACAAACCTAACCCTCCTTAACCCTACTCATCCTCTTTCTCTCGTTTGGATCGAGGTATCTCTTGCGTAGACGTATGGATATAGGTGTTACCTCAACGCGTTCATCATCCTGGATGTAAGCTATGGCCTGTTCCAGAGTCATTACCTTAGGTACAGGGCAGACAACATGCTCGTCCTTGCCTGATGCTCGGCAGTTGGACAGCTGTTTCTCCTTCGTTGGGTTGACTTCTAGGTCATTACTCTTGCTGTGCTCGCCTATGATCATACCGGCATAGACAGGGTCGCCTGCGTTGACGAACATAATGCCCCTGTCTTTGAGGTTGAAGAGGGCGTATGGTATTGCCTTACCATTCTCTGTTGATATGAGAACACCCTTGGATCTTCCTTCGATCTTACCCTTGTAAGGAGCATAGCTGTGGAAGCTCTTGTTCATGATACCGGTTCCTCTTGTGTCTGTGAGGAATTCTCCGTAGTAACCTATGAGGCCTCTTGTTGGTATGAGGAACTTGATACGTGTCTTGCCTGCGCCGGACGGAGTCATGTCGATCATTTCTCCCTTACGCTGCACCATCTTCTCCATGACTATACCGGTAAACTCCTCGTCCACATCGATCATGACCTCTTCGACAGGTTCCAGTCTATTGCCTGACTCATCTTGTTGGTATAACACTCTAGGACGGCTTATGGACATCTCGAAGCCTTCACGTCTCATTGTTTCTATAAGTATGCCGAGCTGGAGTTCTCCTCGTCCAGATACCTCATAAGACTCATCTGTTGTAGATCTCTTCACAGCCAGGGACACGTTACTTTCGGCCTCCTTCATGAGTCTGTCGCCTATCATCCTTGAGGTTAGCTTCTTACCTCCATCCTTACCGGCCAAAGGAGAATCGTTAACTGATATTGTTATGGATATTGTGGGTGGGTCTATTGGGAGTGCGTCGAGAGGTTCGGTAATATCTGTAGATGCTATTGTATCTGCAACTGTCGCCTCCTGGAACCCAGCTATTGATACTATATCTCCGGCGTGGGCCTCGTCTATGGCTATACGCTTAAGCCCCTCGAATGCCAAGATCTTGGTAAGGCGGGCCCTTTCGACCACTCCATTGTCCTTACGCAGGGCGTGTAGCGAGTCGTTGACCTTGAGAGTACCGCTCATGATCTTACCGGTTAATATGCGTCCAAGATATTGATCGCTTTCTATAAGTGTTATGAGCATCTGTGGATTTGGGTTTGGGTCGATGGTAGGATCAGGTATATGCTCAACTATCGTCTCAAGTAGTGGCGTCATGTTCTCACGCGGATCGTTGAGGTCTTTTACTGCAAAACCGCTGCGACCTGATGCGTAGAGTATTGGGAACTCGAGCTGCTTGTCGTTGGCCCCAAGAGCTATAAAGAGGTCGAGACACTCATCAACAACTTCACTTATACGTGCGTCAGGCTTGTCTATCTTATTTATTACAACGATTGGGTTGAGACCGAGGGACAGAGACTTGCCGAGCACGAACTTCGTCTGAGGCATAGGTCCTTCAGATGCATCAACCAGGAGTATAACACCGTCAACCATACTCAATATGCGTTCGACCTCTCCCCCGAAGTCTGCGTGGCCCGGGGTATCTACTATGTTGAGCTTGTAATCATTCCATACGAAGCTCGTACACTTGGCCAAGATCGTTATACCCCTCTCTCTTTCGAGCTCGTTCGAATCCATGGCGCATGCTTCTATTACCTGGTTATCACGGAACAGCCCGCTTTGCTTGAAGAGAGCGTCCACGAGAGTCGTCTTACCGTGGTCGACGTGGGCTATTATCGCAAGGTTACGGAGTTTGTGCTGAGACATTTGAAAAACGCTAAAACAATAACGGATATCATTGCAATTTTATCATATATCGAGAAAAATTGCACCTGACACAGATAAAACCTTATCTGGTGCATGTTGCAATTCGTACGAGAACGCAATATTGCGCACCAACAACAAAATTACAACAAGTGCACCGAGACTAAGTATTACATCTTTTTACGTTGTATAATACTTTTATTTTGCTTGTCAACAGTATTGGATTTCTCGTCTGATAATCCGTCATTACCTTGGTTCTTCTGCTTGCCATACATCATGAGCTTTGATGAATCCTTCATTAATTCGTTCTCGAGTCCATCTGCGTAATTCTGATCGCCCTTGCTGAGCTTCTTAACCTTTATTGCGCCATATTTTCCTTTTGCATTACTAACGTGTACGTCTCCTTCGCGAATTTTTTCAAGTAGTTTATCTATAGTACCAACGTAATACGGCTCATTGCTGAGGCGCTCGAATTTCTTGCTACGATTAATTGAATCAAGAGCTTTTTCTGCTTGGGAATACAATTTCTTCAAATTAATCATTGCGCTTTGATACCTCATTTTCATATTCTCTACATGCTGTATAAGAGTTTTTATGAATTTGCCGTCCCAGCTCTCTATCTGCGCTATGTTGAACTGACCACATGTACCTCGCAAGAGAGACGTGTTTTTAAATGTTTGCTCTATATTGCCGCGTAAATCAGAATACTGGTTCAACATACTCAGATACATCATGATGTACATCTTAAGAGTATCCGTTGCTTCCTTGTAAAACACAAATTTACCGAGAGCTTTATTCTTGGATATAGCATTTATATACTTCCAACCGCCTTCACCA
Source organism: uncultured Alphaproteobacteria bacterium (assembly GCA_947367345.1). Lineage (GTDB taxonomy): Bacteria > Pseudomonadota > Alphaproteobacteria > RUG11792 > RUG11792 > CANBDL01. The sequence goes on from CANBDL010000013.1 coordinate 4,427, forward strand.
AGAGAAGAACCTGACCCCCTATTGCTAATCCTTGTCAATGCCTCCGATAATTTTTCCGATGTTGATGTATTGTTTTCAATATCATCATCCAAGTCATCGCCTTGTATATGATGCGTTACATTGGTTGTATCTGTTGGTTTTACATTGTCTCCAGATGCAACCTGCCCATCTCTATGATTCTGGTTTTCAGCAAGTTCATTCGCACCCATACTATCGCTTACGTTAGCATCTTGCTTAACGGCATTTTGCTCAGGCTTCTCGCATCTCTGGCCTTCATTATTGGCATGAGATATGTCAAGAAGAACTGGTGCACTCCTTATACCGTCATTCCCTCCGCCACATTTACCATCTTGACCACAATCAACATCTTGATAAACATGATCATAATTACAGTTTTTATTAGTATCCCCATGTATTTGTTGTTGATTAACTTGATCGTTGGCGGTATTAGTTGCATAGGACGCCTGGAGCACAGATACACCACAGTATAAAAACAATACAGAAAAACAACAAGATAATAACGCTTTATGTTTTGCTGCTATAAATAATCTAATCATGATAAAAAACCTTAGTCATACAACTATACCAAATATCTTAAAGTATATTGTATAAAAAAGAGTTAATTTCATGAAGCAAATAATAGTTTTTACTACAACAAAACAATGATGTTAAAAAATATTAAGCAATTTTTGAATACTACTGTAAATTATGGTAGAATTGTGAGAGCTATCTATATGTATACCGCGAGAGCATACAATATGGCACAGGACCACTATACAACGCTTGGAGTCGATCGCAACGCCTCACAAGATGACATAAAGAAAGCCTACAGAAAGTTGGCCCAAAAATACCATCCAGACCGCAACCAAGGAGACAAGGCTGCTGAAGAAAAATTCAAAGAAATTAACTCGGCATATGAAGTTCTGAAAGACCCTCAGAAGAAAGCTCAGTACGATCAATTTGGCACTAGCGACGGTATGGGGGGAGGCTTCGGAGGAGGAGGCGGAGGAGGCTTCGAGGGATTTGACTTCTCGCACGGAGGCTTTTCAAGCTCAGGTTTTAGCGGTAATTTCCAAGATATATTTGAGGAGGTATTCAGCGGAGCATTCGGTGGAGGTGGAGCAAGGCGATCAACATCCAACGATAAGAGCGGCTCGGACATACATTGTAAGCTATCGATTTCCTTGGAAGACGCAAGTACTGGTACAAAAAAATCCTTCAAAATATCTACGTTTGTCAGTTGTATAGATTGTAGTGGATGTGGCGCCGCACCAGGATCCAAGCCAAAGACATGTCCGACATGCGGTGGTAGAGGTTCGGTAAGATACAACAGAGGCTTTCTAATGATGGAGGGGGAATGCCAAACGTGTCACGGCAACGGAACAATCATATCAAGTGCATGCAAAAAATGCTCAGGCAGCGGAAGAATAAAAGATTCGAAAGATGTATCGATAGACATCCCGGCCGGTATTGACAGCGGAATGCAAATAAAAGTCAAAAACGGTGGCGAGGCGGGATTCAGGGGTGGATCAACTGGAGATTTATACGTAACGATAGATATTACGCCTCACAAAGTATTTACAAGGGATAACAGCAATCTATACTGTACGGCAATTATATCAATGCCTCTCGCAGCTCTCGGGGGAGAAATATCCGTAAGCAATATATACGGAGATAAATCAATAATCAAAATAGCTCCAGGAACACAAAACGGAGCCAGATACAATATCAAGTCTGCCGGCATGCCTAGTATTAATTCAAAAAGAAGGGGTGACATGGTTGTCGAAATAAAAGTTGAAACACCTGTGGCATTAACTGCAAGACAAAAAGAAATTCTACAGGAATTTGCAAAAGAAAGCGGAGAACATGTCAACAGCCCACAATCATTCGAGTTTTTCAAAAAAATGAAGGAATGGTTTACTAAATAACATTCTGCAGCACAGGCGAAAGTCGTCCGGCAATCTGGTTAACCGTGAATTACGGATGGCTTTGAAAATTTAAAACATGCATGATATAATGAAGGCATGTTACATTACTATACAGCAATTTTTCTATGTATTCCGCATCTACAGGCGGTATTTCTAAAACAAGAGAAACCATCATAATATCAACATTATGTCTAATGATATTCGTAATGTTTTTGTCGAATGACATGCATGCTCCAAATATAAAAGAAATAGAGCTCGACCTGAATACAACAGAATCAGGAGTAAGGATGTTGTTTATAATATCCAATTTCTTCGCATATTTCATGCAGCTTATTTGGGGGTCCTTCGCAGATTGCTTCAAGAGAAAACGCTTCATAACAATATGCGCAATACTCGCAATAACCGGTAAATTTCTATCTGTATTCGCGCAAAACTTCATACAAATGATGATAGCCCGCACAATAGAATACAGTTCGATAGGCGGAATCTGGGCAATAGTAAGTTCTATATGCAGCGATATCTGTAAAAACGACTCGAAACGAATAGCAAAAGTATTTTCAGTGATAGATATACTGTACCCGCTTTCAATAATGATAGGACCATTCATAGGAGAAAAGCTCGGCACATTTCTTGACAAAAAGTTTGGAGGAGTACAGGGATTCGAGTATCTAGCAGGCTGGAGAGGATGCTTCGCCTTGATGCTTGTCTTATCATCCATAACATTCCTTGTAGCGCTGGTTGCAATCAAAGAGACCCTCAAGGAAACAAAGCCATTCGATGTAAAAGGCGCGGTATACAACTGTATTGCTTTATTGAAAGACAAAACATTTTCTACATGTACGATAATTTATACAGCATGTGCTTCGGCAATACTTATATTGCAAACCAGCTCGCCTCACTGTTACATGAAATATTTCAACATACAAAAAGATGTCTTCACATGGTTATATAACTTACCGGTTTTATTTGGTGTAATATTCACAGGTATATATATAGTTTTAATCAAGAAAACTACATTCAAAACGATTATGAAGATAGGTGTCTCTATATGCTTATTGTTTATCTTGTGCGGAGCGTTATATACAGCTGGATGCATATCTCGCACACCAGCAATATTTGCTATAGTAACATCAATAATATTTTGCGTAGAACGCTTCGTAGTACCAAGTATAGATGCAATATTTGTATCATTTAGACAGGATATTACATTAGCACAAAAATATGCTCTCATGCATGCCTGTAGTGTTGCTATATCATCTATCTTCGGCGGTCAATGCTCGAAATATTATAAATGCTCAACAGAAAAGGATTTATATCTTGTATTCTGGATGGTTGCTATGGCAATAATATTTATGATTGTGTATGTATTCATGTGGAAAAAATACGTCAAATGCAACGTTGTTTAGTAATAGCATAGCAGAATATTTATTGTTAGTTGTTTTTGTATAGTAGCTTTCTGCTTTGCGGAAATAAAACAACAAGATACAACAAATCAATGTCAATGCTATATGATTATGGCAGCTACGATACGATGTCCAGTTGCCAAATCCAAGAAGCCCTTCTTACAAAATGTGATATCATAAATAGGGTTACAATGCATTACAAGGCAACTGCATTGAATACACGTATTATGTTTGTAATAATGTTATATTTTTCAATTTCTTCTGTTAAATGTAGCACTAATGAATCAATAATCAATATATCAAATAACGTTGCGTATACAAGTTCTGAAGTTGTCAGAAGTGGAGTAGAGCAAGATGACTGCATGATTGCACGCGATGATATTATGGCCAACCTAAGAATATCAATGTCTCAGGATACATACAGTGCCACATCACCAGTGATAAAAAAGTCAACTGATCGTGGTTTTGTTCTCAAGTGGGTTACGGAAAATAAATCCATATACGATATCATTCTCTGCGGGATTCGTCAGTACGCGATTCAAGATGATACAAATATACAGTTCAGCAACATTGTAATAAAGTATTGCGAGTTCATATCGATATTTTTAAAAATGCAGGATGCAGACAAGGTGCGTCTGATGTGGTGCATCTCAACATCTCAACTGCTTCGTGACAATATTGATAAAATCATAAGCACTATCAATGACAACACTGCCAAGCTCCACATGCATAAATATGATATCGAGACATGTGTCGAGTGCGGTGAAGCTGACCAAAATGCAGAAGAGCGTTGCAAGATGGAAAAACCCAAGAAAATCAACGAGTACCAAATAATAACAATCTGGCGAGCTATACAGAGAAACATATTTGATAGATGTAACGTTGGCGTACAAAAATCATACATCGTTCCTGCCGGCAAACATCACAGGCACCATCTCATACCTCTCCAATGCTTTGGCATGAGTATAAAACGTTGTATGCTGCATATAGACGAACTCACACATACAGTTATTCATACAAGTATACTTGATGCAATTTATCATACCAACTGTTATACATGGTTTGTATTACACAGAATTACGATAAAAACTGTTGAGCAACTTCATGAGGCTGGAAGATCGTCTGATGCTCTTGTGAGTATAAAGTCTTGCGTACATCATGATAAACCTGATAAGCCAACAATGAAGCATTGCTGTGAGCTAATCAACAAAATAAATCCGAATGATGTTGTTGAGCAAATCAACGATTACGGCGGTACGAATGACAACTCTGGCGTCAACATTATAATCAATAATTATTTTAACGTCATAAGAAGGTGGGTTACACAATTTTGTCAGAGCAAGAAAATCAAGGTGGAGGATAGATGCTGTAGCCTAATAAATGATTTGGCTGCATGGGTCAATGATGTCCAACATAATGTGTTTAATTTAATTGCATGCATCCAGATTGCATGTTTGTATAAATGCTTTTTTGCTACAAATAAGACAAGTTCTAGCCGATACAATTAGATGGCAATTTTGATACCAGAATCGACGCTAAAATTGTAGTACAGAATAATTCTAAATAGTTTAAAAATTCAGTGGCAATCCATATCCAAGCCGACTAGATATTCTGTCACCACACCTGATTCTATAAAAAATAATCGCGCAACATTCTGTATCAGTTTTGCATCATTTTTCAAAACATCGGCTAGGAAATTGAGATATTGATTCTTGGATTCAAAGTGAAACATTGTTTATTTTTATTGCTACAATTATTGTGTTTACAATGTAATTATATCATCTAATTCCATGTACAACATGAGGCTACATATAAATATACCGCTACAAATTATTCGTGTGCCTCCATGCTGCTATTACGCAATATTTAATGAGTACAACAATTAAAGCTATTATGAATTGTGCTACTATTGTGTGCGGGATTGGGCCAAAATACATATTAAACAATAGCCAATACGATAAAAGACAAGAAATTATAACAATAATGCTATTTGTTAGATTTGAAATACAATGGATGTCGCGAACCTTATTATCGCGATTATTTGGGCGGCACAATAATACAACATATTGTAATGCAACAAAGACAACATAACATATACGTGCAAACAATAAAGCAGTAGTAAACAACAATAATGACAAAAAACGATAGTTGTTGCTATAATATTTGTTGGCTATAGCGGCTTCAATCACTAATGGAATGCCAACAACACACATTAAAATACAATTTCCGACCAGCCTCTTTTTTGTAATAGAAGGCAAGTTTTTAAATTTTTTCGTTGCGACCATGTAATATGTTTCTGCAACAGCTATTGCCGGCAAAATTACACCAACAATAATATACTCGAGATTATTTCTACCACATATAGCAAAACAGTGTACCAGATATATTATTGTAAACATATACAAAACATCGGCTAGAAAATTGAGATATTGATTCTTGGATTCAAAGTGAAACATTGTTTACCTCATTCATCGCCTACAACCTAATCTTTCGGTTGCCAAATGTCAGGTTCGCCTTCCTTGCGTGCATACTCATCCACATCGTCGTAGGCTATGTCTAAAATAAACATATCGTCCAAAAATACCTCAGTTATACATTGGTATATCTTATCTTCTATTGTTTTTATATAGCAATAGGCAATAGGGTGGTCGTGCTCTTCCTTCCATTTTTCTACAGGTATTTGCATGTCATTTTTCTTTAGCTCATCGAATTCCTCTGCAATTCTCTTGTCTCTTTTTTTATCGTAATTCGCAAGTTCATGCATGAATTCCACAGTGGCATCGATTGCCCCTTGCTTAACATTTTCTTTTCTGCTATCGTCAATATTTACAAGTAATCGATCCAAATCTTCTTTCTTGATACAGTACGTAGGATCATTGAATAGTATGTGCAGCAAAAATTGTCTCGTTATGTCTTTGTTTACGATTTTTTCATATCGTCTCTCTACCCCATCTGCATCTTTGTATCTAAAAATACCGCAATACCCTCTTACGCTCATTATTGTTGGCACAATTTTGTAATACAACCTAATCGCAGATATCTCATCGCAGCCATATACATCTATCAATCTTTGCCTGAATTTATTGAATATATCTTTTAGATCTTCGTAGCGGTAATCCTTCCTGATGTTATAATACAAAGTTCCATAAGGAGACTGATCGCTTCTGAAGATATCCATGGTATTTTTTATTGCCTCGATTGTCTTTGCATCGCTACGGTTCTTGGGGCCCAAGCTCATCTCCCATTCGTACTGCGATTTGTGTATGTCGTAATCAAAAAACGATATATCCACAAATTGCTGGCAGTCTGAGCTTATAAAACACCTAGAAACAAGAACATTCTTCTTGAATTCTCTGTTAATACGCAGGTACTCGTCCAGATAATTCTTGTCTGTAACGTTTTTGAGTTTTGTTTTCTTGATTTGTTCCTGGATATCTGGCATGTATTTATACCAATCATATTCGTTTATGTTGTAGTTCTTTGCCTTGAGAACGATACGCGGATTCTTGAGCTTCTTCTCTGCCGAGCTTCTGCGTGCGAATTTATGAAACAGCATGTTTGATAAATATGCTTGTTTGCCGTACTCCATTTGCTCGGATGTGATGTGTTCACTTTGTATGTTTTTATTCTGAGATTGACACCCGGAAATAACTAGCACGCTCGCAAGTATAACTATAAATATTGATTTGCAGCTCACAATTTCACCATAACGTAAAATAATTTTAATGCTACATTATTATATCACTTCTATCAGAAGTAATATCGTGTTTTATACATTTATCATGGCGCACTACCGTTACATTATTTATTCAGTCGCTGTTTTACTGCAGTTCTGTTGCTTAACTCTTGTTACCTCTCTAGCCAATCAATCTCCTTACTTCCTCTTCCGTTAAACCAGATATTTTGGATGCCATGTCGATATATAAACCAAGACTGAGTGCGTTGAGCGCCGCTTCTTGAGCTCCTTTCTTAACGCCAATCTCTTCGCCCTCTTTCAAACCAGCCTCCTTTCCTTCTTTCAAACCAGCTTCCTTACCGTCTGCATAGCTCTCACTCTTAGCGTTAATAACATCGTTTATTTCCTTCATACGATACACATAATCAGCTCTTGTTTGGCTGTCATGACTCAGATAGTTCAGCTCCTCAACAGCATCTTGTAGTTCTTTGATTTTTAGATATTCATCCGGCATGTGTTGTGGGTCTTTTATAAAACTCATCCATGGTTTGAACATCTGCCCGACACTTTCTGGCTCATAATCATCCATCTTTGGTAATTCTACAATTAAAAGACGATATTTCTCTGACGCTATCTCTATCGGCTCATACTTCGTTTCCTTAAACATGAGTAGTATTTCGTGCATATACCCATATCTCGCAACAGCCTTCGATTTTGTAATCCATATCGATATTCTGTCTGGGATAGTATCAAACGTATCTCCTTCTCTGATTATTACATCCCGCAACAACATTGCGTTGTATAACTCGGCTCTATGGATTATGTATTTTGTATCCACGCATTGCATTTCTACGTTGATTATCGTTCCGTTGTCTGTGGTCGCTTTGATATCAAGCCTTATCGCCCTTCCTTCATTATATGTTTTCTTGTATTCTGTCGGGTCTATTATTACGTCCTTGATGTGCGGCTTGCCATTCAATATTGAGTTCAGGAGAGATATTAGACGATCTTTGTTTTTCTCTGTACCAAATAACAAACAAAACACAAAGTCTACGGACGGAAGCATTAAGTCTTTACTGTTTTTTATTGCCATAAGTGCATCTTTGTTCATAGAATGATACTCGCACAATTCATATTAGTCTATTAATATTCTATCACATCAACATAACAACAAATATAAACAAATAGCTATACTATCTCGCGATTATTTTTCTTCCACGCATATATCATAATGTGTTTTATAAATATAACAATTGCAAAAACTGCGGATGCAATAATAGTTGGATGAGTATTGCTCATACTTACCAAGTGTACTAAAGCCAACATAATACAAAACATACAGAAGGTAGAGATATACCCAATAATATCTTTTGCACGAACAGTAATATCGCCGATATGTTTTATGTTATGTTGTTTGCAATATTTTTTACAGAACAACAACATAGCATATTGCAATATAACATACGAAAACTCGTACATATAATAGCTAAACACAATGAATACAGTTATAATACAGACCTCAGAATCAATACATTTCATTCCGATCGATTTTATACATAATCCTACAGCATATAATAAATGTAGAACACATCTGCCAAGCAATATCTTTTGCTCATATTTTAGTAATGCTTTGTGTTTCTTTTTTTCGATATATACCTCTATTGCAGACATTATTGGCAGTATTACTACAAACACAAGAAAACAAATCAATTCGCCACAGAATTGCAGAGCAAGCGTAACGAAGCACATATACAAAACATCTGCTAAAAAATTGATGTATTGGTTTTTTGATTCAAAGTGAAACATAGTTTACCTCACGCAGTATATTCACTGGCTTGACGCACTTATATAACTAAAACCTCAAGTCTATCCCCCAAAACAATCCCTCGCCTTCATAAACAACCTAAAGAAGTTTGCATTAGTCATCATAGCAACGTCTTCCAGAGAAGTCCCCAGGCATTCGGCCATGAAGATTGCCGTAGACTTCATGTAGGCTGGCTGGTTTTGTTTTCCGCGGTACGGCACTGGGGCGAGGTATGGGCAGTCCGTCTCAACCAGTATTCGATCACGAGGCACGTACCTCAGTACATCTCGCAATGACTCGGAATTTTTGAACGTCACTATACCGGAGAAAGATATGTACAAACCCCTGTCAAGCCCCTTCTTTGTCTCGTCTAGACTGCCTGTAAAACAATGCAAAACTCCAGGCTGGTTATCGTTATAAATCGAATAGAAATCGTCAAAGGCATCGCGCACGTGGAATACGCACGGCAACTCAGCATCAGACGCGATAGATAACATGCTCTCCAGCACCCTAGCCTGGTCCTTACGCTTGTCGTCCTCCTTCACGTAATAATAATCGAGGCCTATCTCGCCAATTGCAACTGTTTTTGGATGAGAAACGAGCGCGCTCCAGTTATTCTCGTCGTAGCCCTCGAGCTCGCATGGATGTGTACCGACGGAGCATACAACATTCGCCAGCCCTGATGCTATCTCAAGAGTCTTTTTCGAGTTGCTGTGGTTCGTGCCGATCGACATGAAATACCTTACGTTATTCGCCATAGCCGCCTCGATTATATTATCAAGGTCGTTGTATATTTCATCATCGGCAAGGTGACAATGTGAATCTATGAGATAAAAATCTTTATTGGGCATCTGTCGTATCCTCTAGTTATCGCATGCAATTGATGTATCGTTATTATTATAACATCAATATCGCAACAGCATAAAGCTGGTGGATTGATGTGTTTCATTCATTAACATTTTGCGCTAACTTTACATCCGGCTCGCCCTCCTTGCGTGCATACTCATCAACATCGTCGTAAGCTATGTCCAACACAAACATGGTATCTAAAAATACATCTCTAACTTTGCTGCGTATTTTTTCTTCCACAGTCTCCTCATAGCCATAATAAACGCAACCAGTCTTTTCGTCTTTCCATTTTTCCGAAGGTATCTTGAGCTCATTATCCTGCAAAGCCTTAAAATCATCTGCAATATTTGCATCATATTTCTCTGTGAAGTTCGCAATTTCGTTGACACAATCTGTAGCTGCTTCTATAATGCCATTTTTAACGTCATTCCTTTTGCCTTCCTCAATATGAGTTAATAGACTGTCTAACTCCACTTCTTTTTTGCTGTCATCCCAAAAATTCGTACTTATAGTCCTCAAAATACTCAACATACGCCTTCTCGTCATATCCTTATTCACAACGCCATCATATTTCGCTTCTTCGTCATAAATGCTTCCTCCACCACATGAATTTACCGTACGCGACATAACGGCTTCAATAATTTTATAATAAAGCCTAGTGGCAGATACTCTGTCTCTTCCATACAGTTCTATTATTTTGTTCTTCAGCTTATCGCATATGTGGCTCAGATCTTTGTAACTGTAGATCTCTCTAACATACCTATAGTGAGATCCGTAGTAAAACATCTCATTAAAGTTATCTATATATTCTTTCAGCTTTGCGATTCTTTCTTCATTACGATCTTTCGCGTCCAAACTCATCTCCCAGTCATACTCCGATGCCGCTATATCTCGATGAAAGTAATTCATATCCATCATAGGTTGTGAACATGAATCTATAAAACCTCTCGACACAAGCACCCTCTTCTTGAATTCTTTATTAATACGCAGGTACTCGTCCAGATAATTCTTGTCTGTAACGTTTTTGAGTTTTATTTTCTTGATTTGTTCCTGGATATCTGGCATGTATTTATACCAATCATATTCTTTTATGTTGTAGTTCTTTGCCTTGAGAACGATACGCGGATTCTTGAGTTTTTTGCCCGTGACGCCTTTGCGCACAAATCTATGAAACAGCATATTTGACAGGTATTCTGGTTTGCCGTATTCAGATTGTTCAGAGCAAGAATTATTAGCCGCCCATATATAGGATCCAAGGGCCCCAACAACACGAGCAAGATCGCTTCCGGTATGCTTGTCTCCAACAAATTCACATCTTATGGGATTGCCGTACTGCCTAAGTTCAGACCTTATCACCACCTCCTGATACTTTACAAACGGTTGGTTTGAGACGAACAGTATACTCCGGATTCGCAATGCCTTGTTATTAATTAATTTTTCCGTCAAATCACGAATAGTTGTTTGCGTGGTTGGCCTCTTGCCATTGCACTGCTTTGTATCTACTATAATTAACTCACGATCACCTTTTATACTTGCATTATTAAATAGATATTCAAATAAATGTCTTTCTGTTAACTTGGATTTACTAATTTTATTTATCTTTGATAGTTGTTCCAATGTATTCTCGTCGCAATCAATATCTTTCTTGAGATATCTTTCGCCTGTCAACAATATAATATACTTCGTTTTTACATTTTTTAAAATATGCGATGCATAGCTTATTCTATTTTTTATTGCGTTACCCATAGCACCAAGTATACAAATCGCATCATACTCTTTCTGCTTTGGGTTTATAGCATCAATCATACCAATATTTTGCAGACATTGTTGTATATTGTTTTTATTGCTATGAATCCATTCTAACTTGCTTCGATCTACTTCGTATCTCTCCTTGCCGCCATCCCTCGCAACAAACTTTTCCTGCGTGTCTTGCACGAATTTATACATTCCTTCTTGTGTATGAATATTATCTGTATTGATGTCGGCATATCCGCATATCTTCTTTAAATCGGCAACCTGTTCATCCGATAGATCTGCAAGATATCGTCTTGTATATTGATATTGTTTTACATGCTGCGCATGATCTTGTATTGCGCAAGACTGCAGAAATACAGCTAGAAATAAAACTGCGAAACGCGTGATGTATGTAAGCATTGCTATGAACAAGAAAACCAGTTGCCTGATTGTAACACATATCATCGCATCATGATACAAAGCAAAATATTACAAATTATAGTTATATTTTTCTTTTACATTCGAGAGACAATAATGATACAGCATTGAAATAATAAACCTAAGATCTAACGCGCCCGCACAAATTTTAATAGGAATCCATCAGAACATTCTGCATCTTCATTCGCAATTCACAACTAAAACTAGTTTTTGTACTGCTATTTTCTGAGTACTAATTTGAAAAATAAGCGTGTATACTGCGCAGATTCTATAAATCAAATAAAGAAAAACAAAATCTGGTGCGGTTAAGAAGACTCGAACTTCCACGATTTTACTCACAGCGACCTCAACGCTGCGCGTCTACCAATTCCGCCATAACCGCTAAAAAGACCAAGAGCCTGGCTCATATATTTAAAAAGCCAAGCCTATTATTATTTAAATACCAAGATGTATCTTGACCTTATTCACAAGATCCGAAAACACACTAGAGTTTTCAAAAGCAAGCTTTGCTAATACCTTACGATCTACATCTATTTTAAGATTTCTCAATGCATTAATAAAAACAGAGTACTTCAACCCATGCATCCTAACGGCTGCATTAATTCTCTGTATCCAGAGAGCTCTAAACTCTCTCTTCTTAACTTTTCTATCACGATAAGCATACTGCCAAGATTTCTCAAGTCTTTCTAAAGCAACTCTATAACATGTAGATGAACGACCTCTAAATCCCTTTGACAGATTCAACACTTTTTTATGTCTGGCGTGGGTTGTAACACCTCTTTTAACGCGTGCCATAAGTTATGCCTCCAACAATAAATTAAAAAGAATCAATAAACTAGACATGGAAATAAAACGTAGATACCTTCTTGGCATCACTTGGATGCATTAACGTTGTACCTCTAGCAGTACGCAACATACGCCCATTTCTTTTTCTCATATTGTGTCTCTTGCCGCTCTGGCCCATCTTTATCTGTCCAGTAGCGGTGAATTTAAAACGTTTTTTAACGCTACTTTTTGTTTTTAATTTTAATTTCATAACTAAATACCTTTAATTTTAACAATCATTAAAAAAACTAGAATGGTACCCGATGACGGACTCGAACCGTCAAGATCCTTGGATCGACAGATTTTAAGTCTGTTGTGTCTACCAATTCCACCAATCGGGCATGCAACAAAGCCACTCTTCGATTATACACAAAAATCACAACGAAGATCAAGTATAGACAATGCAAACCAACAAGCTGTTGGCCTCTCAACATTTACCACAAAGATGTGTGTTTAATCACGCATATTTTGAATAGCCCCTGCTGTTCTTAAAACATTCATGCGAATTTTACAATTCACATACGTTTACTGAATTATAACACAAAACTCAATAATGGTCAAAGCCATCATAATATCTGCAAACCACCATACATGCATAATAAAAAACAATCAAATACAAACAACACATTGCCAACAATATCATCAAAACATACGCACATCACGTGTAGAGCATGGTAGAATAATCGTATACAGACATATTGACAAATACAAATAATGAAAAAATTTATCAACTATTATCAAGAAGAACTCACGAAATTACGAAGAAAAGGCGGAGAATTCGCAAAGAAACACCCAGATATAGCAAAACAAATTGAATTCAAAGACGGTATATCGTCAGATCCTCATACGGAGAGAATAATAGAATCCATGGCATACATGGCAGCAGATCTACACAAAATAATAGACACAAACTCCAACAACATAGCATATTATCTTCTATCATCAATATATCCAAATGTAATTGGGGCATTGCCTCCTTGCACAATAATCACCATGGAGCATCCAAAAAAAAGAGAACAAAAGGATGTAATCCATATATCTAGCAATACAGAAATCATAGCAACGTCAAAAGACGATAACTCAATACAGTTCAAAACATTGTACAACCTAAACATATACCCAATAGAAATTACATCCATAAATCTAACAAAAAATCATGCCAAGCTATGCGCAGATTCTGTGTGGTCTATAGAGATTGCACTAGAAGATTATAGTGGAAGCGGATTCAAAAATCTTAAATGTGACGACCTGCTCATGTTTATAAATTGCAACGTTATGGAGGACGCCCTACTTGTATATGAATCAATATTCTCAAACAAGCTAGATGCATACATAAAAATAGATGATCAAGTTATATTACTGCCGAAGGAAAACATCCATCAGTGTGGATTTAACGATGGCAGCGCTATATGCCCAATATCTGAATATTCAAACAATGCATTTCAGTTATTCCAAGAAGTAATACATTTTAAACAAAAATTTATGTTTTTTAGAATAACAAATATAAGCTCAATACTATCTAAATTCATTATCAACGGCAAGGATAACAAAATATCATTAATACTTTTTGTTAATTTCCATAACGACAATATATTTTCATGTATAAACAACAATACATTCGTTTTAAATTCTGTACCAATAGTAAATCTCTTTGAAATCAAAACAGATCCTTTCGTTCTTGATGGGGGCCATAACAAATACACTCTTGTAGCAAATAGGAGTCGCACTGACATAGTAATACAAGATATAATATCGATCAATATGATTGATAGCTCAACACAGGACGATCTACCAATACATCCATACTTCAGTCTCAGGAACACGCTCCATACTAGCAATATCAACAATTTTTATTGGACGTCATCTAAATCTGGAGACGAAACATTCATTTCTATAGTTGATGTAAACATGGATGTATCAAAAACATATGACAATGTAATATATGGTCATGCAAGATGTTACAACAAATTCACAGACAGAGATATCCCGGTCCAAACAGAGTTGTCTATGTCTGGCGTTGTAAATGGGGGATACATACCAAAAACCATATGCCCAGTCACGCAACCAATATCATGCTCAGAAGAAAATAACTCAATGTGGATGCTTGTGTCTCAGCTAGCTGCAACAAATATATCAATATCAGACGGAGATAAGATGCTGCAATCCATAACAAAATTAACGAAAATATTCTCATGTGGATTTGTTGCAAAGTACGATGCATTAATGAACAATATATCAGATATAAAAATTCATAAGATAGTAAAGAGATTCGGTAGCGAAGCATGGAGAGGATTTGTTAGAGGAAGCAAAGTAAATATTTACATAACCGATGATTCGCTTAGTTATTTTGCTTATATATTTGGCTGCGTCATAAACAATTATCTATCTACATTCGTATCTATAAACTCCTTCGTTGAACTATCAATTATATCATCTAAATCAGAAAAAACTCTGGCAAAATGGCCCGCAACATCAGGTAGAAAACAACTAATATAATTTTACGCCCAGATATTTGTAATCAATATGATAAATACATGGATATACACATACCAATACTACAATATTCCATACAATTTCATAGAACAACATTTGATTTTTTATCAAGATCTGTAGTAAAATTTAGACCTAGGCTATGGCTCCTACCTCAACATGTCATATGTAAAATTTAATCAAATACCTCTAGACCTAAACTGGCACGAGGGAATGTCTCTCTCGCCACACCAATTTCAACAAAATGATCTGCGTTTCCAACAAACCATTGGCGCACATTGCAACTTTATGGATCCGTACCACTACGGTATATGTTCTATCAGTATAGACAATATATCCATGAGCAATGGCATATTCAGGCTAAATAGTGTAGATGCAATTTTTCAGGATGGACTAATCCTATCATACAACCCAAAAATAAACAAACACATCAAAATCATAGAGGTAAACCTCTCGTCTATGCCAGAGGATGTCTATGAGTTTTTTATATATTTATGTATAGCTGAGTACTCGGAAGATGTATCACCAATACTTGGAAATCCTGCGAGATATTATTCAATAGAGGGCCCAACAGTATCAGACTTCAATGTTAAAGATCTTGTTGCTAAATTGCCACGCCTATACCCAAATGCATTTCTGCACGCAGGAAACAGCGTACCGGAATTCTGCATCGGATTCCCCATAGCCAAACTATCAAGGTCAGAAAATCTCTTCAAGATAAAAGACTGGAGCTATCCTCGTCTTCTGCTTGAACAAGACTCCAAAATCACCAAAAGATGTATTGATATTGCGACATCAGCAAGAGAGAAAGCAATGTTTTTGTCCGAGAAGCTCAAAACACAAATCGGAGGAGTTACATCATACGACATAGAATCTCTCTTGGTAAAACTCATGATGATATTGCCAACAATAGAAGGAATTGCATCTATGCCAAATATAAGGCCTTATGATTTATATACAAATCTCCTTCATATACTTGGCTGCGTCTCTACCCTGATACCATCAGAGCTGCCTCCTGTCTTGTCTCCATACAATCACAACGATATAGATTCATCCTTTGGTCAGCTCATATCGATGATAGAGTATTACATGTCTGCTATAGAAAGAGGATTCACAATAAAACAATTCTCAAGAGACGAGAATTTCTACTTCACAATGCTATCAAAAGAAGAGCTTAAGAAATTCAGAGATGGTAAAATCTTTGTTGGCATAAGAGGATCAGGATCGATGGGTATAGAGAAAATAAATGCATGGATGGAAAGCGCTGTAATAGTTTCAGATTTCGCAATACAGAATGTCAGAAGCAGAAGAATAAAAGGCGCAAAAAGAACTAAGGCAGACAGAGAGAGGGTTCTTGAAATTACGCCAGGAGTTGGGGTTGTACTGTTCGAAATAGATATAGACGTCAATTACATTGCAAGTGACGAAAGGCTTCACATATTCAATCAAGGTGCATCCAAAAATGATACACCTAACGAACTTATAATGTACATACCAAGATTACCGGGAGAATAAGAATAGCATGTCATTCAAAGCGTCTGAGAGCGTCGTGGTCGAGTGCTTTCAACTTTACTATTATGAAATACTAAGACAAAAAGAAGCGGCACTACTCAGTAACAAAGAACTGATAGACAACGAACAAAATAAGAAGGACAAGCTCAACGCTCTTATATTTAACATGCAGAAAAAGCTAGTTGCAACACTTGATATATCAATAAATTCCATTAAGCAAAATGGCAGACTGTCTGCATCTACTTTAGATGAAATAAAATACATGTTGACTATCTTTACAGATGAAGTATTCTTAACGACAAATTGGAATGGAGCACAATATTGGTCATCTCTACTTATGGAGAGACAACTATTTTCATCCGAAGTAGCTGGAGATAAATTTTTTACCATGCTTGATGAAACAATAGACAACCATAGCAATGTCAGTGACGATATGGTTTACCTCTATTTTATGATGCTCAGCCTCGGATTTAAGGGAAAATTTCGCGATACAAAAACAGCATACAACGAAATAGCTATGTACAAAGACAGGCTCTACAACATATTCCATAATAAACCATCCAGACTTTTTTATCCTGGGCGCCAATTTCTCATTGAAGACTGTTACGCATCGATATATCATGAAGCTAATAACAGCAAAATGCAGGATACGGTATTTTGGAGATGGTTTTTCCGACTCACAATAATAGCATTCTTGATAATTTCAACAATTATATGGATAATAGTTACGAGTGACATAGGTAGCATCCTCAATGAAATTGCGGAATCTGTATCTGGTAATTCAATAATATGATATCCGAATTTGTAACATACATAGGCTCACATCTTTTTTCATTCATAACGATTATAATGATTGTTGCAATAGCATCAATGGTTATTGTAGCAATAATGATTATTTTAGCTGGCAAAAAAAATGCATCATCCGAAGACATGGCAAGCAACCTCCCACCATCAGCAAACATACCTAGTAAAAACCAAGACACAGACGACAATCAAGAATCACGACCAAATTTCCCATACAGACTTGGGTATAAAATTAATAAATTCCTAATAGAAAATGGATATATTAAGGTTCACAGCATAGTAAAATCTTTTTTTCGTGCTCAAGATTTTCTTCACAAAGTACTCGGAATGGGATACAAATACAAGCTGCCTTGGTATATATTGGTTGGGGAAGAAGGATCAGGCAAAACAAGCCTCATGAAATCCTTTTCTGTAGACGAAATTATTGACGACAACCAAAACAATACCGCACTTACATGGTGGTTTCTCAAGAGCGGAGTTGTTTTGGATATACACGGAAAACTATTTCTCCCAAAAAACTCCATGAACGCCAATGATAGAGGATGGCGCTTGATATTTGATCTCCTAGTAAGATACAGAGCCATAAGGCCTCTCAATGGAATAATACTAACAATACCTGCAGACGAATTGTACGGAAAATCAAGGAAGCATATAGAAGAATTAAAAAAAAGATCGCAATACTCCGCCAGAAAACTTTCGTTTGCGCAAAGTTATGTTGGCATGAAGCTTCCAATATATATCGTCATAACAAAGTCAGACCTAATATCAGGCTTCAAAAGCTTTGCTGCCAGCATACCACCAAGAAACAAAACAAACATGCTTGGTTGGTCTTCAACATCAAGCATGGATCGCATCTATACATCTCAGGTATTCTCGGACGCATTTAACAAGTTTACCGATGATGTCATGGAGCTATCACTAGAAATTCTCTCAGAAAACAACAAGGCATCCACAAGAGAAGGCGTCTTGGTATTTCACAGAGAATTATCGCATGTCAAAGAATATCTTCAATGCTATGTTGACAGCATATTTAAAGATCGCAATATAGATGATGCATTTGTTTTTAGGGGTTTTTATTTTGTTGGAGATGGAATAGTAGACATAGACCTCATGACAAACAGAAACAGTAGCATGCCTATCGAAAAAAATGTTGTAAACTCGAACTACTCAAATATTGACGCGCAGCCAGAGAAAGAAATTTCAGGCACCCAGATACAACAAACAGATAACTCAAAGACAAGCGGGCAAAACATACTATTTTTCGACGACCTTCTGTTAAAGAAAATATTTGTTGAAGATGGAATAGCATGCGCAACAAGACTTACAATAAAAAGCACAAATAAACGCGTTTTGACAACAAAAATAACGACGGCATTATTTACTGCAATTGCATCGTACGGAATGATGAATGCTGTGAAATCCACGAACAAGAAGCGTAACTCACTATACCCTTCTCTTCTTAAGGTTCACGAATTAATGAAGGTATCACAAAACCTTAATCTAAATAACATAGAACAAGATGGTAACGAGGTTTTAGCTGATTGCTCCAATAGATTAATAGACCTCATGATGCAGCTCAATAGCTTAAATTTTAAATCTTTCTTCATGCCAATATCGCTATTCTCATCTGTTAACGGAAAACTAAAAAATGCTCTTAGATTATCGTATCAAAGAATAATAGTCAGAACTATCTATATGAATCTTCTTCTAAAAACAAAAAAACTCCTTACTTTCTCTCCCGCAAATCATTCAGAATCCATAGGAGACGTCCTAACAATAACCAACAACAAAGAGTTCGAGAACATGAAGAACTACGTATCTGGCTTCATAGAACTTGAAAAATACATACAGAAATTCGATTCAATCAGAACGTCAGGAGATGTAAACGATTTAAATGATCTGATAGATTATACATTTGCCGGAAACTTGCCAAACGATTTTCTAAAAAATTACAACCAATTCCGCATGATTCTTAGAAACACAAATTTCCAAGCAATAGACCTATCACCGTACAAGAAGATCGCTTACGATGTTTTGGTGAATCTCCTTCAACAATACATAGATACTGTTTTTATATCTACTGCCAATAATGGCGTTGTCCAGATTATCAAAACGTTCGTCAACAATATCGTCAAAAATACAAAAACAGCAGAAGAACTCATAAGAGATACAATCGATATATCGGAAAGCTTAACAGAAGTTTTGAATAAATTTAATGAATCAGGTGAGTGCTGGATAGATAAAGAAGGCTTCACGCCAAATACGGAATTCAATGTCTTCCTGGACGACGTAGAAAAGCTGTTCGGCAAAGATGTGGCACAACAAGTTTTGGACACGGTAGCTATCAACTTCGTACATCTCCAAAAATCACTCATTCAACTTCCAAAAACAATGGGAGAAGACTATACAAAAGACAGCAAGCCTTCAGCATTCCTTGTATCTTTTCAAAAAATGCTATCAGAGCTCTGCCAAGAACCATTCATGGTAAAAACAGATGAAGAAAAATTAGATTACGAAATACCGGACGACAAGATGGTATTCTGGGACGAAAATCTAATCGAAGAAGCCATTAGTATGAGTGAAAAATTTAAAACATTCGCATCAACAAAACTCAAAAAATTTCCAAAAATAATACAAGAAGGACTGCTACTAACAGTAAAAGAACATTATTGCTGCGTTATAGAAAACACAATTGTCAAGGCTCAGAACTTAAAAGACGTTCCGTCAGCTCCGACTAAGGAGCTGTATTACGAAGAGCTTCTCACAAAACAAACGGAAAAACTCAGCAGCTGTAGCAACAAATTTATCCATCTAATGCAGATTTTGAAAGAGAATGCATATGTATTTTCTGGTCTTACAACAGTACTAAACAAGATAGGGACATCTCTTTTGTATGCAGTAGACCAACTTTTTGAGACAAAACAAATTTATAAACCATCCAACCCAGATATATATGACTGGGATGGTAACGTAGGTGTTGGCTACAAAATGTACGGTCTTCTTGACTCAGAAGAAATGCAACAATACATTGAAAAACAACGGTCGACAATCAAACATTTGGCTCTCGACTATGCTGATATAATAGTAACATTCATGAATTCAAAACATATACTTAATGCCACTATATGCGATACAAAACTTCTGACAAAATGGACTAAAATCGTTGAGAATGTAAAATTATTTGACACAAAATCTGGATATAATTCGATTACTCTCTTGGAAAACTTTATTCAAGACACTCTAAACGGCTATACGACCCACAATATTACAAAAGACATAGATGTACGTAAACTAACAGCAAGAACAAATGACTATTTCTTGAATACAATTATAGATATAAAGAAGGATGTCATGAAATACGCAACAACTCTTATAAAAAAACAAAGCATTAACAAGTACCAAAGACTTCACACAATCTACAAAAATAAATTAGCTGGGAAGTATCCGTTTTATAGCGATGCAGACAGCAATGGAAATGAAGCAACAATAGAAGATGTTAACGAATTCTTCAGTGCATACGAGAGTATGGGTGGTACGCCTGAGGATATTCTGGATCAGCTTTACATAATGAACGATCCTCAAATAAAAGAATGCTATGAATTTATGCAGCGTATCCACACATTCAAAATGTTTTTCAGAAATTATTGCTCTGGGAAAATAAAAAAGATAAACGCCATGATTGATGTAAATTTTAACGGATACGACCACGTAGATAAAAATGTTGAAAACACAATAACGAAATTTATAAAGATAGGCTATAACACACCAATCGAAGACATAAGCGAAGACAAGACAGGAGAATGGACATACGGCACAGCAATATCGTACAATATAGGAATTCACACAGAAGGGAATGATCCAAAACCAACACTAGATCCAAAAGACAAGAACATGTCTATTAATTCGAATATAATTACATTCAAATGCTCAGGAAGGTGGGCTCTATTAAGATTCTTAAAGAAATACCAGTCAGATGATTATTTCCAATACCACGATGACAATAAGCGCATAACATTAGCCTTCAAGATACCTCTCAGTAATAAGAGCGTGATAGTTAGCCACGTAGGAATATTGTCATTCCTATCAAAACTCGATGCAAATGATACAGAGCGCACAAGCCTCGATCTACCAGAGATACCTGGTATAATGCCATATTTACCTAAATCATTAATAAATGCAATTAATAATGAAGAAAAACATGACAACAAAAATATAGACAACAATAAAGAAAAAGCAAAACTTAACGATATTCTAAAACAAAGAATAGACAAAGAAACAATTCATGAAGAAGTGGATCAAGAAGACGAAGAAGATCAAGACGATGAAGAGTACACGCAAGAAATACAAGAAGATATAGACGAAAACAATGATCACATAGAAAAAAATAATTCTAACGATATAACTGATCTAGATATCATAGATGAATTAGGAGAAACAGAAGACACGAGAACTACAAGTAATATATTAGCAGATGTTAACAGAGTTCTTAAAAATATTAATCAGCACAAAAGATAATCTGTGTTCATAATAACACATAGTAATTGATAATATTATTTTTAGATTCAGGATAGCTATATTGAGATACCGATATAGTCTTCGTAACACAATATGTTTATGACGTTACTTTTTGTATTAAAATAATAGAGACTGTCAACCCCAAAAGCCCTAACATCTGATACAATATAACCATATTAGTTATATGGATCAATAACAATGACCT
>CANBDL010000014.1 GCA_947367345.1 uncultured Alphaproteobacteria bacterium
ATCTATGATAGATAATAAGGAGTTGATGACAACTGTAGACAAGATAAATAGACAACCGAAGAAGGTGTTAGAATGGATGGAACATCCGCCAATAGAACATAACAGAAGTATATGATCAAATGATGTAGATGCTTGGATGAATATGAGAGACTGTTAGCTGCTTAGGAGCTTGGTTGGGTGTTGTGGTTGGGATTGGAATTTGCATATTGTTTATGCATGAAATAACATATTTTACGCATAACTCTTTGCTAGATTTTATCTCAACATGACTGCACTCAAGCCCGTCCAAATAAGCGCAAGACATAATCCTGCACCTTTGTTTCTGCATATGCCCAGTTACTATTTTCGTAACTTTAAACTTATTGCCTTCTATATCGCAACAATCTATATCTTCGTACTTCATATGAAGTGTTTCTTTATCTGTATCTCGATATTAGTTGTCCATCTTTCTTTTTCATCGCAATAATGCCGGAATCTTTGTATTTATTTGTTATGAAGGTTGCTGCAATGGCTGCCAATGGAGCTCGCAGTAATTTATGTTGTTTCCTAATAAAATCACATATATTTTGGAGATCTGTTTCCGATAATTTATCATCCTGAATACCTTCCAATATTTGTATAAGTTCTTCGTATATTTCATCAACAACTTTCTTTAAATCTTCAGATACAGCGGGCGCACTATTTTTGTCCTTTGCCTCTTTTCTCTTTATTTCCTTCGATATTAAGTCGTCTATTCCTTTATGCACTTTTGCCTGCCGAATATTAATTTGATACCTGCTATTTAGATATCCTAACCCACAGCCAAACTGTATATCAAGATGTTTTGTTGTTATTGCACGATACATTATCCCTAACGCAACACCTGCACAGCCATATTTATCTAACGATATAGGTTTTCGGCTGTCGCAATTCCCAATAATATTACACGCAACAGACCATGACGCATCAAGAAAAATACCAATATATCTGTTAAAATAATACGAAAATTTACATCCAAATATTGGCGCAACAGATTTGTATATAGTATTATGCACTGAATTCCGAATAGAATGAAATGATATACATGCACCAATATATGGATTTATGTTTATCTTGCCATGCAATAAAGATATATACGCAGCCGGAGCAACTGTAAACATACAAATTGTGTTAATTTTATTGTCTACTTCTTTTCCATTGCAAGTATACGCTGTTTTTCTGAGACTATACATGAATGGCTTGGAAAATAATATTCTAATACCTCCACCAATCCTGATGCCATCACCAATCTGACGCATAACATAAATCTCGGGGAAGATGTAAATAGATGCAGAATGCGATGTATCATGATCATGTTTGGGCCATATATAATTTGTGCATCCGATAATATATATCAGAAAAATAAACCACTTCCTCATCGTCATAAATACATTATACTTGCAGTTATACATAAATTTACATCCATATCAATGAAATATAAAACATATCAATCTATAAGATTTCCAAATTTAGTAAGGCGACCATCGAAAAATAGCCTGATAGTACCAACGGGACCATGACGCTGTTTGGCTATAATGACGTCAGCTCTATTGTAGCAATCCTCCATCTCTGCCTGCCACTTCAAGTGCTCTGGAGTACCTTCGGACGGCTCCTTACGTGATTTATAATATTCTTCTCGGTATATAAACATAACAACGTCTGCGTCTTGCTCTATGGACCCTGACTCACGCAAGTCTGACAGCTGTGGTTTTTTGTCATCCCTCTGCTCTACTGCACGTGACAACTGGGATAAAGCAACTATAGGTATATTATATTCTTTAGCTATATTCTTGAGAGATCTAGTAATTTCTGATATCTCCTGTACACGATTTTCCCTCTTGTTACTGGATATTAATTGAAGATAGTCTATCACGACAAGTCCTATATCGTGGCGACGCTTTATCTTACGTATCTTGTTGCGAATGTAGTTTGTGCTCACATTCGCTCCATCATCAATAAACAAAGACAAACCCTCAAAATCACGACTTATTTGCAAAAATTTCTCCAGAGCATCCTTGTCTATCTCGCCCCTCCTAATATTATCGGACGATATATTCGCCTCGCTCGACAAAATACGAGTAGCCAGCTGTTCCGCGGACATTTCTAACGAAAAAAACAAAACTCCTGCACCGTCATTACGATCTATTAACTTTGATTTTGCCGCATTGAAAGCAATATTTGTAGCAAAAGCAGTCTTGCCCATAGAAGGTCTTCCTGCGACAATTATGAGGTCAGAGTTATGTAGCCCACCCATCTTTTGATCTATCGCAACAAATCCTGTTGGTACCCCAACTATTGCCCCCTCTTTTTTAAAGGCATTTGCGGCAGACTCTATGGATGTAGCAAGGGCATCGGCAAACATGTATGTCCTGCCATCAAAATACGACGTGTTTGATAATTGATAAAATTCTTCCTCGACAGATTCCAATAGCTTTGTGCCGCTATGATCTGTTATATTTATTTTTTTTGCTTCAGATATGGCATTATCGCTTATCTGCACGATACATCGTCTTATGTATAAATCCCTTATTATTTCTGCATAATCAGCCACATTACCAAAAGATATCACCGAATCCGTAAGATCAACTATGTATTTTTTTAAATCTATATCGCTAAAATCTGAGATGCCCTGCAAATCATACGATATAGTAATTGGATCAGCTACAGAAGATTTATTGTAAAACTTATGAATCGAATCGTATATATGTCCGTTTAGAATATTATAAAAACAATAACTACGAAAATCATCTGGAACATTTTCAATCAGGCGATTCTCGAGTATCAAGGCACCTAGAAAAGCCTGCTCTATAGTTTGATCATATAGATTTTTACTTATCTCATTCGTAATTTCTTGTGACAGCATCTATATTTCTTATTTTTGTATGTACGAAAATATTTTACCACGAACAATGCGAATACATTAAAAATCTTATTTGGCTAAGTAAACCTATAATTAAACCGCATACTCAACAATCTCAAACATATTAATAATACTTCTAAGATTAAAGAAAAACAAGCACAAAAGAACAAAAACTATGCCGCCAAAAATAGTATAATAGGATATGTACCGGTATAGTTTAGCACCAATAATAAAAAGAATAACGCACAATAAAGAAACTATAAAATCGCCAACCATAATATAAGATGCAAAGCAAGAGATACACAAACAAACAATAAATAAATACAACTTAAATCTGTTGTTTATTTCACATTTACTAACAATATCTATAAATATAAAATCTGACAACAGCATATATAGATAGTCTCTTTTGTTAAAATCTTCAATATCAAATATATGCATCTGTAACATTGTTAGAATACATGGAGTAACAAGGTATAGCTGCCATAATGTTCTAGTACAAAACGGTTTATCTTTCGTATCATATATAAAATATAAGCATAATACAAGCAGCGAAAATATAGCCGTTGTTTTATTCGTAATTGACAAAAACAAAAACAAATAATTGCAACAATTGCGCAATAAAATATTTTTGTTATATGTCTTCATATTTATCGATTACTTTAGCCCAAATGTTCTAGTTCTCTTGTGAAACTCCTTTATCGCATAATCCAATTGTTTCTCGCCAAAATCAGGCCACAATTCTTCGATAAACAAAAACTCACTATACGATGCCTGCCACAACATAAAATTACTTAGACGGGCCTTATTCTTTGTTCTTATGATCAGATCTACGTCTGGTGCAAGATTTGTATCTATATTTTGGCTGATGGAAGCCTCAGTTACCTCTTGCCCGCTTAGTATTATCTTGTTTACTGCCCTCACTATTTCATCTCTACCGCCGTAACTAGCAGCAATATACGCAAGCATACCTGTATTATTCTTGGTTTTTGTTTCAATATCATTCATGATTGATAACATCTCTGAATCGAATTTTTGCGTATCACCTATAAATTTTATCTTTGCGTTGGATTGCTCCAATTTTTGAACAAAAACATTTTCCAAAATATCGCGAACTACTGCGAAAAAATTATCGCGCCAATCCTTTGGTCTACCCCAATTCTCTGTTGAAAATACATAGAAAGTAGCGTACGAAACGTCGTATTTTGTGAGATTATTGATCGTATCAATTATTGCATTAATACCTGCGATATAACCTTCTTTTTCCGGTAAATTGTTTTGCTTTGCCCAAGTTGCATTACCATCGCAAATAAAACCTATATGATTTAATTCGTTTTGCATTGAATACCTTATAAAACTCATTTTCAGTCATTGTAACGCAAAAACATTATAAAAAACAACGCAAGTAGAACAATTTTTTGAGAAAAAAAGATGGTGGGCGCAAGAGGATTCGAACCTCTGACCCACTGATTAAGAGTCAGTTGCTCTACCAACTGAGCTATGCGCCCGCGTCTCCTAGGGGAGTCGAACCCCTGTTGCAGCCGTGAGAGGGCTGTGTCCTAGGCCACTAGACGAAGGAGACCTCGCATCCGGTGACCCAGATACTACATGATGATTATAGCATATTTTTGTAAAAACAAAACACGAGCTGTAGAAAAATTTTATGATATGTTTATTTCTGCGCTTTGTAAAAACAAAATCGCATGCCAAAACCTCAACAAAAACACCAAAAACAATCAAAGCATCTCGCGGTACATTATGATATAATTTGAATTATAGTGGCGTGTTAATGTCAAAATGTCAAACAAGGTCATTGTTTTTGGAAATCAAAAGGGTGGAACGGGCAAGTCTACTCTGGCCATGCATTTGGTAGTAAACTTGCTGCACAAGGGATATAAGGTTGGTACGATAGACGTTGATGCGAAGCAAGGAACATTCACTCACTACATAGAAAATCGAGAAAAGACAAAGCGTGAAAACCCGGAAATTTTAACACCCGTACACTCTGCCATAATCGAAAACGAATCAGATTCAATAACTGAAAGAGACAAAGAGAATCTCACAAGGTTCGGAGAGATTATGTATCAATATCGCAACTTCGACTTCATAGTTATTGATACACCTGGTAGCGAGACCAGCCTATCAAAGATAGCCCACTCGTTTGCAGACAAGATAATAACGCCAATGAACGAAAGCTTCGTAGATCTTGATTTGCTTGTGCGTATCAAAGACGTTAAATCAAACGTCTTGAGGCCAAGTATATATGCTCAGATGGTCTGGGACCAAAAGAAAGAGAAGGCTATGAGGCAGAAGGGTTCGATAGACTGGATCGTACTCGTAAACCGTATGTCAAATGCAGCATCAAAAAATCGCCAAGATCTAGAGAAAGTTTTGAACGCTTTGGCGCCGCGTATGGGCTTCAGGTTCATCAAAGGATTCAAAGAACGAGTTGTATTCAGGGAGTTGTTCTTGTATGGCCTGACCCTGCTAGACAAAAAAGCGAACGTAACAAATATGAATATGTCGCACATCGCAGCGCAACAGGAGTTGAACGATATGCTTGCCGCGTTAAACATATAAAACCAATGATCACAATAACAGATAACGCAAAGCTACATATAAAACAGGTTTTGATATCAAAACCAGATATGGTACCGCTATTGTCGCTAAAACATGGTGGGTGTTCCGGGAATATACTGGTTATCTCTCTGCGCGATCTTGATTCATGCTCTGGCCTACCAACAGAGGATATTGGTAATCTCAGGATATATGTAGACGAGAGTGCAAAGCAGTATGCAGACAAGGATGAGTTGGTAATAGATGTTAAGATGGGCTTGGAGAAGCATATAATAGTACGCAACGTAACCGCGAGCAATAAGTGTAAGTGTGGCAAGTCTTTTGGCGCATAGCTAGATCACTAATATTATTTACAACAATTGGAGATTCGTATGTTTGAAACATTATCAAAAAAATTATCGTCTATAGTTGCTAAGCTTGGTAAGAAAGGCGTTTTAACCGACGATATCATAGATACAACCATCAGAGAGATACGAGTCACACTTATAGAATCTGACGTTGCCCTCAGTGTTGTAAAACAGTTTACGGCAAATGTGCGTGAGAAGTTGCAAAACCAGAAGATTATAGGCGGTATTACTGCTGAGCAAACCATAATTAAGATTGTACACGACGAGCTTGTTGATATACTTGGCGGAGATGGTAGCGCGCGTGATCTTAGCCAAGGCGCAATATTAATGGTTGGTCTTCAGGGTAGCGGCAAAACTACAACGACAGCAAAACTCGCAAGGCTTATACAGAAAAAAAATAGCAGCAAGAAAGTCTTACTCGTCCCGCTTGATACATTCAGACTGGCTGCAATAGAGCAACTCAGATCCTTAGCCAAATCAAACGAGATAGATTTTTTTGATGGCTTTAACGACGGAGATAATTCTGTCGAGATTGCGTCTAAGGCAGTACAGTATCTTAAGCAAAACAAATACGATTATGTTATATATGATACGGCAGGTCGTCTTCAGATAGATGATGACCTCATGGATGAACTAGGTCGAATCAAGGATATAGTTACGCCGAGCGAGACAATACTTGTTATAGATAGTATGATAGGTCAGGATGCGTCCAATATAGCGAAATCATTCAACGAGAAGATTGGTCTCACAGGTATAATACTAACCAGAATTGATGGTGACGGAAAGGGCGGCGCAGCTCTCTCATCGTCTTATGTATCTGGCTGTAAAATTTTGTATAGCTGCATCGGAGAAAAGATCAATGATATAGAGCCGTTCTACCCGGACCGCATAGCATCTCGCATACTCGACAAGGGAGATATCATGTCTCTCATTGATAAGGCAATCAACGAAAATGTTGAAGAAGAGCTTGCAAAAGTTAAAATCGGCAAGGAGTTTGATATGAATGGCCTCATGACATATCTAAAGCAGATCGAGAAGCTTGGTGGTATGATGGGAATATTGAAATTCATACCTGGTATGGGTAAGTTGCGCGAGCAGATAGAAACAGCAACCGGCGGAGGAGCATTATCATTTAAGAAGCAAATGGCTTTGATACAATCTATGACTAAGGCCGAGAGGAAAAATCCCAGCATACTCAATGGATCGCGCCGTAAGCGCATAGCAGACGGTGCAGCTCAAACCGTACATGACGTTAATAAGCTTATGGAGATCTATTCGCAAATCAAGCAAATGATGGGGATGATGAGCGACATCCAAAACCCTGATGGTACCATGGATACAAACAAGGCGAAAGGTATGCTGGACAGGATGTTTGGTGGGCGCTGAACACTACTTGCTACAGCAAGTATTAACCTCATCACAATTGCTCTAGATATGACTATTCTTCACAGACTATAAAGAATTCTAACGTATTTTTCTGTGCACCTGTACAGCTCTGCTGCAATTTTTTGCATATATACTTGAAGTATCTCCTTTATTTAGGATACTAATTATATCAAAATCATTATACTTTCTATGCATAGATTCTATACTTACATGATCATTATTTAGAAAATCCATTGCTGCATTACTAATGCAATAATTTTGATCTTGAAGTGCCAAATTTCTACAATGACCGTATTTCCCAGTTTCATATACAAGCTCTTTAACTTTATCTTTAAGATTCTTCATTGCATATCCAGCATTCCACCCTGGATGCAGCATCATATCCATAGTACCGTGGAATAAAGCAACCCTCACATCGGATTTTTGAATTTCTTTTCCTGTATTCAATAAAGCTCCGGATTGAGCAATAATTCTTTTTATTTCTGGGCGCTTACCAGCCATTTGCAATGCCATCATCGCACCCATTGAATGACCAATAATCTCTATTTCGTTATAACCTTTGGAAATAATACCATCAATATAATCCAACATTAGATTATTTGGTTCTTCAATACTATTGCTTGCTCCATGATGTAATACAACGTTTTTAAATACATCCCCAAAATTATAAAAAGCCTTTTTGTTTGTTCGACCTTTGGCATTTTTCCTATATACACGTGGTATAAAAACATCCCTAATTTTTGTGGTAGCTGCTGCATCTGTTTTTTTAACAATTGATTTGGCTAATGGAATATAGCTATATGGCGTATCACCATACCCATGCAAAATAATGGTCGCTATTTTTGTTTTGTTATTTCTATCTTGCTCTGTTGATGTTTTTTTAATTTTGCTATATATCATTCTATTATTATCACATACAATATCATTGTCGTTTTCGTTATACATCTTATATTCACTTCTTTGCACAGAATATGATGGTAACCATGATTTACCATAATAAAACAATACTTCATCACCGAATTGCCGACATTGTATAGTATTTGTTTTCGTATTAATAGAAAATTGAATTATCAAAGATGTTAAAAATATAATACTTGCAAATATACTGCGCCACGCACATATATTTTTATTTATTTGATAAATCTTACAACTCATTCTCTGGCCAATTTAAGTAAATCTTTATAGTATTATTCTACTATATATATTAAATATTATCAAGTATTATGTAAATATTAATATGCATATCTGGATAAAATGAGATAGTAATTGTTGCACAACTGCTCATATCTTCATGTGTCATACCACAAGTCTGTAAGATTTGTATAGACCAACCTAAGATATAAAAACATAAAAAACATTGCATTCAGTATATTAAACATTAATAGATGCCAGAGTTAATCTACGCACGATCTCTGAACAACATAATTTAACAATGACTCCGGCTGAGATGCAGTGTGTAATGCTTACGTCAGCAACTGCAAAGCGTATGATGGTGCAATCGTTGCTGACAATCATAATCTGGTCGCGTAGGTCCACCAACAATGATACCGTTCTTGCCGTTGATCGATATATTCGTAAAGCCCTGGGTGGCGCGGTTGGTTGAGCGGTACTCATAGAAGGATGTCAACTTGCCGTAGCCTTTTTCAGTTATTGTAAGTATGAACTTCTCGTTGTTTATGAGGCTCTGGGTGCGTAGGTCGAGTATGGTTCCCTGGCCGCCCTTCAGGTCTACGGCTGACTGCCTCATCTGCTCGGCGTTCTTTATGTAATCCTCTCGCTCCTGGATTGATTCGATGGAGTAGTTATTGATGATATTGGCAGAGATGGTAGTATATTTATGATATAATTTTACGCAATCAAGTATTACCTTCGTTATATAGCGCTATGTTTGCAACCGAATCTCTTAATCATCATTATCATTTTGAGATATGTTGTAGGCATTATATCCAGCTCTTTGGAGTGGCTGCGATTTACATCTTCTACGTGGCGCCGGTTTTATTGATGACGGATACCAATCAAATAAAGTTTGCAAGTTTTTATCTAGTCTATAATATTGTATAAAGAAAATATTATCTAACCTTTCTTCAGCATCCATCATTATAAATTCGTTACCACGATTATCATGCGTAATTTCTGGATTATTTTTTAATAACATGCAAATCTTTTTAGCTATTAGCACTTTCTGCATATGTACCTTGTCATTTATTTGCTTTATATATTTGTTAATATTGGTTACTTCATTTCCCGATAATTCTCCTACGTTTACTGGTGCAGTATTATTATTATTGAGCATACCTATTATCATTGCCATTCTTATTTTTTTCAGAAAATCATGGTTTTGTTGCATCAAACGTATAATCTCTCGTTGTACCTCTTCTGATGTTTGTTGTTGCTTGTTGTTAGGGTTAAATGTAATATAATCGCATCTCTGCGTTTGTCTATCATGCTCTGTTTTTGAAAGAACAATTAATTTTGCTTGATACTTATCTGCTATTACTAACAACATCTGCTGACACACTGGGCACATACTATTAGACGAAAAAAATGCTATTATTGGAGTTTTATTACTGTTGTCTTGCTTGAATGTTTTTAATGCATCAATCACTAGTTTCAAAACTAATATTTCTGTATGCCAACACCAACTAATTTGATCACTATTGTTGTTACATTTTTGTGATTTACTTTGTTGTGGTTTTACCATATCTGTATATGTTATTACGTTATTATATTGTGCTTCAATTGCATTTTTACATATAGCATTACTTCCTCCTTCTCCATATAAAAATAATACATCCAATATTTTTTTTTGATCATCATCGCTGTAAATACCTTTGATTGCACCAGTCAATTTTGCTTTTAATCCTTCATAAACGTCTTCCTTTAAATCAACATGTATATTTTGATAAGTACTGTATTTTACTTGATCCTGTTGTTGATTTGTTGCCTGACATTGTTGTTGATTTTCTGATGAACCAATTCCAGACAGCAATCTGTTAAGATTACCTCTTGAGTCATAAAAATATAACTTATTCCCAGTTGGCATTTTGGCATTATTTGTATACGAATTTCTGTCTGTAATATATTGCTTCGCTAACGTAACCAAATCTTTTAATGCTTCTTCTTCATCGTCATAGATTTTGATACTAGTAATTTCTGTGTCTTCGCAGAATAAACATATATTTGTTGATATACAAAAAATTACAAATAAACTATAGCATAAATATTTGATTAACACTCTTATGCAACAATTTCTTTTGAGATTCACAACAGTACACATACGATAACTACTTACAACTATTTTACAGTTACAATATTAAAAAAGCGTTAAATTTCAAACTTTTATGAAAGCAAAAATATGAACAACATTTTGCTAGATTATTAACTGATAAAGTATTTTTTATAGCTTGTTTTCATATTTAAATATTTGATTAGTTATACAAGATATAGCATCACGTGTTGATACTGTTTTTTGTGTGTTTAATTTTTTATAAATATTTTGTACAATTGATTCAATTGATATTATATTATCATCGTTCAGATAATATTCTGCACATCCTAACAAATATATTGAATACCAAGTTGAATAATTGTTAACAGAACCGTTACTTATTATATTTATAGCATCATTTAATGCATTAAATGTTTCAGATATAGACCCATATTCTCTTGCCTCCATCCACATTCTATTTATATCAAAATATCTGTCATCCATACATATATTGAGTTTTTTCATCCACTCATAAAGCGATTCATTCTCGTAATCATTGCTTGCGTAATTTAGTTTATTATGATCTGGCATACTTCTAGTATCATCATCGTATACATGCCGATCATTCAATACAGACTCTTCCCAAGAACTTTGTAAGTCACTAACCGTAGTACTATTCGCCGAAAGCAAATTATCCTGCTTATCCATGCCTCTTACCTCATATAATCCGCATAACAACATTGCTAACACAAATTGTTTAATCATATTGTTCATGATACATGACTCCATACAAATAAATTTCAAGATACCAGTATACTGGTGCTTTGGTTTACTGATATGCCTTGGTAATAATTAAAATTATATCATCGAATCACTCGTCCCCCTCACTCCCCTCTCTCACCACAGAAACAGAATTAATAACCTCATTGTCTGATGATGGTCTAAATACAATGACTCCTGCTGAGATGCGGTGGGTTATTCGGACGTCAGAGACGGAGCGCATTATAGTGCCCTCGTTGCTTACAATCATAATCTGGTCTTTTAGGTCTACCAAAAGTGATGCTACAACATTACCGTTCTTACTATTGATTGATATATTTGTAAAGCCCTGGGTTGCGGGTTTCTAATTCCGTCACACATACTTTAATAGTTTTTCCAGCTTATCTATATTAACAAAAACATTTTTTTCAATCGTTTTACGTAGTTTTTGATATTCTTCCCCGGTTTTGATGATTCTATTTTCGCATAAGTCAATTTGCTCAGACATAGCCTGTAGAGAGTCTCTTATACATATGCTTACGTTAGCAATTTCCTTCATATTATTATGAATTGCGTTTTGCCGCCAAGAATAGCATATGGCTTTTAATGTGGCCAGGAGTATCATCGGAGTTGCTATGATAACATTTTTAGACGCAGCATCCTCTATCAGAGATGAGTCAGACCCAACCGCCATACTCAAAAAAGATTCGCTTGGTATAAACATAATCACAAAGTCAGGAGACTCATCAAACTCCTTCCAGTACGATTTTTTGCATAGTATATTTACGTGTGATCTTATGTTTTCGCGATGTTTTTCGATGTACTCTTCTTCGTTTTTTTCTAGTGCCTCCATATAGTGTGAGAATGGAACCTTCGCATCTACGATTATTTTTCTATTCTGCGGTAGATTGATAACCATATCTGGCCTTATTCTTTCTCCGACTACCTGAGTATTGAAATCGCAATGCTCCATCATTCCGCTTAGCTCAACGATTCTTTTTAGTTGTATCTCGCCCCATTTACCACGTGATACAGGGTTTGACAATGCGTTTGATAACCTCATCGCTTCTTTCTGTACATCTTGCTGTGTTTTAATTACATCTTGCATATGTTTTGTGATATAATCTTGGCTCTTCTCCTGTGACGTTTTCGATTCTTGTACTAGGTCTCTCATTGATTGTATTGCATGTGTAAATTTATCTATTGTATCTCTAGTATGAGATGTTACGTAATCTATACTTGTTTTACTTGATTCAGATATTATTTGCGAGATGTATTTTAGCAGATCTTCGTTGACTGATTTATTTTTTATAACAGAATTTACTCTTGCGTATAACAAAATCATGATAACTATCATAAATGCTAAAGATATACATAGTACTAAAGTGATCATGATAGTTTTATTGTTTAATTAACAGCATCAATACGTAAAATACATCCATGGTCTGATTCAATCTTCTTGATAATTTTGTCAGATACGGATTCTATGAAGTCATCCTTGAGAGTTTCTTTTTGTGATTGCAGAACAACCTCGATCCCAACTGTTTTTTTGCCTTCTCCAATTGATTCGTGTTCGTATACATCGAATATACGGTAATTTAGTATTTCTTGTATGTTTAATTTTTTTATTGAGGCCAGAAGCTTATCTGATGTGATATTTTTGTCAATTACAAAAGAAAAATCTCTGTATACAGCTTGATACGGAGATACTTGTGTATTTGCTATTTTATTACATGACGAATATCTGTCAAGGAATAATTCGAAGCATATAACGGGGCCACTGATTCCAGAGCGTTGTATAATAGAAGGATGTAGTTCGCCAAAATAACCTATCACAACTTTGCTGCCTTTAATTTTTTGAGTTACTGTTCCACATCTCGTTGGATGATAATAATCTAGATCATCTATTCCATTTGTTATGCTGTATTGAATATTGACGCTATTCATAATTTGCTCCAAGGTCTGCTTTATGTCAAATACATCAAAATAATCTCTTGCTCCACTCCAGTGCCTTGAATTTCTATATCCTGATATAATACCAGATATGCATTTCTCTTCTGTTATGAACCCATCCTTATTGAGATAAAATATATGCCCAGATTCGAACAATTTTATACATTCGTTTCCTCTCGTTTGATTCTTTTTTATTGCAGATAGATTTGATATAATTAGCGAATTCCTCATTGCCCCCATTTCTTTGTTGATTGGATTTTGTATTTTAACAGTTGAACAGTCTTGCATGAGAAATCTATTTGCCATATCGTCGTCAACAAAAGAAAACGTTTGTACTTCTTTATATCCAGTATGGCAAAGATATTCAGAGATAATTTCTGTATGTTGCTCGTGAAATATTGGTGATGTATTATAGCTATCAGGCAAAGGAACAGGATCAATTCTATTGATTCCATATACCCTGGCTACTTCTTCTATTGCGTCCTCAGGAATACTAAGATCATGTCTCCATGACGGTGTTTCTAGTGTAATTGATGAATCATCTGAAGATGCGATATGGCATCCTAATCTTTTAAGTATATTTGGTGCCTCGCGGAAAACATCTATTCCGAGTCCGCTTACTTTTGCGAATAAATCATATTCTAATATTATTGTTTTGATGTTATTGTGTGTATTACCATGTACATTAATTTCGGAATAGCTGTGTGACTCTGATAATTGCAAGAACCTCATGATGCCATTTGCCAGGCAATTTGGGTCAACTCCTCTCTCAAATCTAGTTCTTGCGTCAGTATTTATGTGCAATGCTTGCCCTGTAATTGCGATAGAGTCTTTGTCGAAATATCCAGACTCTATCATAATATTCTTTGTTTCTTGTGTTACTGATGTATTCGTTCCTCCTATTATTCCGGATATTGCATATACACAATTATCGTCTCCGGTAACTATAGATTTATCTGGTATTGTATATTCATTGTTATTTAATGCAGTAATTTGTTCGTCTCCAGTAGATTCTCGTACTACAACCTTAGTATTTATCTTGTCCAAGTCAAACAAGTGCAAAGGTTGACCAATGTCAAAGCATACGTAATTCGCTATATCAACTGTCGGGCTTATCAGTTTTTGGCCTATAAGCTTTAGTCTTTGAGATATTGTTTTCGGTGTTTTTGTGATAAGATTTGCAAGAATACAGGTATAAAATGCCTGACACTTGTCTGTCTTGATTTCAACTGATGTATTATTTGTTATTGTGTTATTTCCAAGATTATCATGATAGTATTTGGAATCACCAATATCTTTCATTGTTCCGCATCCTGATCCAACTAAATCTCTGGCTAGGCCTCTGACACTAAAGCAGTCAGCTCTATTTGGTGTTATTGATGCATCAAGAATTATCTCATTGAGAGACATGAGATCTACTATTGATTTACCTAGATCGCATTGTTTTAATTCTATTATTCCGTCGCAATTGTTTGTTTGTGGATCTATAATTTCGTAGTCATTTGGATCAATGCATAACTCTTGCGCGCTACACATCATGCCTTGGCTTTCTTCCCCCCTGATTTTACTGATTTTGATTTCAAAACCTGTGGCAGGAACTATGGCGCCCTGCAGTGCAACTACAACGTATATTCCTTGTCTTGCATTTGGTGCTCCGCAAACTATGTTTAACATCTTGTTGTCTGATATATCTACTTTGCATATACAAAGCCTGTCCGAGTTTGGGTGTTGGTGCGCTTCGACTATCTTGCCTGTTACAAAGTTGCGGTATATATCTGACTGATTAGTTGTTGATTCTATTTCTATACCAAGATCTACGAACTTCTCTGATATTTGTTGATAATCTAGATTAGTATCTATATGGTCTTTGAGCCATGATATGGTGAACTTCATTTTACTGTTTTCCGTTTCTGTTGTCACGTTTATTGTACCAGATTATTTATACAGAATTTGTTATGATGAAAAATATGAACATATAGAATTTCATATTTTTTTGTTTTTGAGAATATAAATTAACTGTTTGTTAACTATATTATCGTAGTCTTATTACAAGAAGTTCCACAGATACCAAAATTGGTGTTGTAGTTATATAGGTGATTTTATGAATACCAAACATACAAAAAACAAGATTCTAACAAATGTATGCATGGCCTCTATTACATCAATATGTTATGGAGCTCATTTGGATGCTATGAATGCCATGAGTCCGC
The DNA here is from genome assembly GCA_947367345.1 of uncultured Alphaproteobacteria bacterium. Classification (GTDB taxonomy): domain Bacteria; phylum Pseudomonadota; class Alphaproteobacteria; order RUG11792; family RUG11792; genus CANBDL01. Next base: position 15,319 of record CANBDL010000014.1, read on the forward strand.
ATAATACGAATTTTTGTGTACAAAATGGCGATACTATAACATTATCATTCAAAGTTGAAAGCGAATCACATCAAAGTAGTATGAATACATTATCTCAATCTACTGGTACTGATCATGAAATTGATAGCTTTGGACAAATGTCCGAGAGTACACCATTGCAAAAAAAGCTCCTTAAATTGGCATATATGAATGCTGTTGAAGAGATAAGTGCACTTAGCATGTTATTGGACAAGACTGCAGAGTCAGTTAAGAATGGAAGCTCACCTAAATCACCTTTTTATAATTGTAAACAATTCAATAAACTTGCCATAAGGTATAATGATTTAATGCAAGAGGTTGACAAGGATGTCGTAAAAAATATGCTTTATATACGAAATGTTTTGGATCTAACGCAACACAAGATAGGAAAAATAGTTCGTATTACTGACATAAATGATAAAGGAGAAAAGATTAAAAACAATATTGATTGTGCAAAATATCTAGAAAACATGTATAAAAATGTACAAAATGTTAGCAAAGATAATTTTGTGCAATGGCTATGTGGAAAATTTGTGAGTATATTTAAAAAAAAAGACAACTTCAATGTAGGTAATTTAGATTCAGCTGTATGTGTGGAATATGAAACATTTACAGGTGTTAAGAAGAAGGCAATAATCCCGGCATTTATTTATAAGGCTTCCTTGAGTAACAATGATATTGCTGGCCATGTTATGAAATATTATGTTCTTGATGGCTGTTTGAAGGAATTGAAAAAGATCATATGGAAAGAACAGAGAAAGCAAGTAGACAAACTGAATGAACATTTAAATACACATGGGGAAAAGATTATAAAATTATTAGCCAGAAAAGATGACAATATTAATACATCAGAAAAAGAATGCTGCGAAGATTTGTTAATAATAGAGATTCAAATTTTATATTTGTTGGAGAACTCTGTGAAAAGTAGTTCTGTTGATAAAAAGGACAAAACCATTGTAGAAACACAACAAAGATTAACAAATTTATTGCATGACACACAAAAAAAATTAAGAAAAATATATAGAACTTATAGTTTAATGAAAGATTGTTATGATCGGTTATGTATTCAAACTTTACCATATAGTACTATAAGTGCTTCATCTGTACAAATAACGTTAGACCAATTACGACGTTATAAAGAAGATATAATAAATCAAAGTACACAAAATCATGATAATGCATATATCACAACATTCCCAAAGATGGAGCTTGCTAAAGTAATAACTCCAGATTGTATGAAAAATTATAAAGATAATATAGCAAATAGTCCACAGATTACACAAAGTAGCATACCAGAAGCAACAACAAGTAAAGCAACAAGCACAACATACACTAAAACATCATGCAAACAAAGTAATAGTGGAAACATCAATTTGATATATCCTAGTGCTTACACTAGTAGTGTAAATAAAGGTTCACAGAATAATGATCGAGATAGTAATAATCATTATAGTATTGATATATCTCTTAACTCAGAGAGACCATACCAACCGACAAAAAAGAGCACAAAAAGATCTAAAACAAAAATTGAGCCAGAAGCTGGACGTGTGGATTCATTATCATTATCGCTAAACAGTAATACAATGCCTGACAGCATTATGTATAAACCTGGCAAGAAAATTACGCAAAGTCCTACTAGCGCGAGAAAGGTTAGCCACAAATTAAACAACAAGCAAATGATAGACAAAATTACTATTAATAGTATTAAAAAATGCGATACACTTAAGGAAGTTATTGAGGTACTACACGCTCTTGGTTTTAGGGATAGCGAGATACAGAATATCATACAAAATATAAGGAGTGGGTCAACAAAAATAAGCGGTATTTCAGATGATGTTGTATCTGCTATAAGCGCAAAGATAGCTGAGATAGATGAATTGAATACAGAGTCGCGTGTGATAAAAAGATCTAGAACAACAAGAAAAATAAGAGATAGCGAAAGAGAAGTCGAATCTCAAGATGTGGATGATGTTTTTGCAAAACCAATAAAAAAATCAAGAAGCTCAAGTAAGATGAAACAGACGTCCGCCAAAAGAAAATCAGGTAAGCCTGTTGTTGTAGAGATTGATCAAGATGGCGGTCATTCTGGATATCAGACGAATTATGTTGTAGATGGTGTTCAATTGCACAGACAATACTCATAATAATACTTTATTTTATACGTATAGGAATTATAGTATATCCTATGTGTAAATATTTTAGATTGCAGGGCATTTTGTCTTGCATCTGTGTTAGCATATATCATGTAATGTATGTATGCAAGAAGTTTTGTGTATGTGTATGCATAAAGCAAGGTTTTCAGCAGTTTTATATCTAGTTTCGTGTCTAACGATTCTTCTTGTGTTGTCTGGATGCTATGTGAAAGAGAGTACTGAGCCAGTACCTTTGTTAAGCTTATCGGAATATGATCTTTGCCATGATAGGCAAAAATTGATTACATTTATCAGATTGAAGGAGATAGAGTATTCTATCCCGAGCGGAATCTTGCAGGCCATGATATTCGTTGAGTCTAGCTATATGCATTTTACCCTGAATATAGGCGGTGTTCCTCATAGATTCAGAACAAAGAATGCAACTCTTAAGGCTGCGAGATCTGCAGCTTGGTGGGGAAAGCAGCTTGATATAGGGCTGTGCCAAATAAATTATAACGCTCACAAGGAGAATTTTGACTCAATACTTGATATGATGGATCCTTTCCAAAATATCGATTACTCAGCAAAGTTATTGGCTCTCTTATACAGCAAGAAAAAGAATTGGAAATTGGCGATACAGTCTTATCATGGCAGTAGAAACCAGGAAAACAATAGAAAATATCTGAATCGCGTGTTACAGTATCGAGAAAAAATCAACAGTTTAAATTGATTTTCCTGTCTGGATATTACTTTTATTGTATATAATGTTGAAAACAGCGGTATTACCGATGTTACAAATTAATCTTACTATTATTGCACTCCAAAATATGTCGTTTAAAACATCAAATGTGAATGTAATCGGAGACATAAGATAAAATGCCAGGAAAGTAAATACAAATGTATCAATAATAACTGATGAAATAAATAAAGTTATATTGTGTTTAATGAATTTCGATTTGATGAATTTTATTTTTTTTGCCATATCGAAGAGGTATATCTCGATCCTCTGGGAAACAAAGTAGGTTATGTAGGATGATATTAGAAATCTTGGTGTTTGAAGAAATATCTTCTTGATTGCAAAGATGTTTTCTTGCGATTCTAAGTCGGTTATGCATGGCTTGTGCCATATTGCAGTCAGCATGCTAAATAATAAAAGTATGTCGCAGAATATCACAATCCATATCGCCATCTTGGCATTACTCTTTCCGTAGACCTTGTTTATTATGTCGCAGGCTAAAAAAGATGAACAGAAAGGTACTGTGCCAAGTACAACATGCATATTAATTATTTCGTAATATGTTGTATATAGGAGCTGTATGTTTGATATTGTCGATGTTATTACGAGGTAACAGCATAATCCAGGGAATTTAAACAATCTATTCATTACCGTTATAAAGAAGATGCACAAGAAAAACGTCATGCACGATGTTAGTATACTAGGGATTGTGTGCATTATTTTTTCAGATGATGTTAGTATAGCATCTAGCATATGTCTTTTGTTTTGATGGGAAATCACACAAGATTATCGCATAAATATCGTTATTGTCAAACAGATTTTTGGTAAAGCTTTCAGAGCATATTGATTTTGTGCGTGACAGCTTATTTTATCATAGTTTTCGTTATCTCTCTTCTTGAAATTTTAGTAGAAAGTATGACAAAATGACAGTGTCGCGAGACTATGGTGATAAACTGATAGCGCAATAGGCTCCATGGACTCGGGGGCGGTACCCGACGCCTTCACCACTATGGGGGCGAAATAGGTTCGACATGGTGTATTAAAGGCTATTTTTTACTCGGCATTGTACCGTCGTTATCGGGCTAAAGAAAAATAAATGTCAATGGTAAAACATCGACAACACGTCGCGTCAGAGTAGTTGCCAACAGAAATGGAGCTGCTTCAAGAAGAAAGAAAGCTGCTTAATTAGCTTTTGCGTTAAGAGTTTTTGACTTCTAGCTAGTTTTTACTAGCTGCGACTGCGGTTTGGGGCGCCGAGCAACAGAATGCCCCGTATTTTTGAAATTTTGTTAGGCTAGGCTATGAATTACAATAATATGCTAAATAAACATCTCTACAATTTTGTACAAGATGTGCTAAATGACGTAATATCAAATGGGTTTTCCGGAAAACATAATCTTATGATCACATTTGTCACAAAGCACATCAATGTCGTAATTTCAGATAAGCTGAGGTCTGCATATCCAGAAGAATTAACAATTATCTTGGACGAAGAATTCTATAATCTAAAAACAAATGATGATGGTTTTTCTGTGAGCCTAGTGTTTGATGAAACTGGTAGCGAGGAAATATTCGTGCCTTACGCATCTATCTTGGCTCTTGAGGACCAATCATGTGATTTTTCTGTAGATTTTGAACCAGATTTATCTAATATAAAAGTCAACAGTAACAACGTAATTGCCTTTAATGATATCAAGAGAGTAAAATAAAACTTGTTTGATTATTGTTTTTAGCAATCTTATGAGTTTTCCATTGCCTGCGTAGTTGCTATCGTGAAGCACGAGATTTTTTTAGCTCCATGCTGAAGTAGTTCTTGTGAAGCGATATCAAGAGTTGCTCCTGTGGTCATGATATCATCTACAAGGAGTATGCTTTTGTTCCGGATATCTTTTTTATTCCAGGCAAAGCATCCGTTCAAATTCGATTGTCTCTCCGAGAAGCCGTAATATTTTTGAGAATTCGTCTTAATCTTTTGTTTAAGAGTCTTTAGAAATGGAATGCCAGATAGTCTTGATAGCTCTACTCCTATAATCTGAGCTCCGTTAAATCCTCTTTTGAATACTTTAGACCAATGCGATGGTATACATGTAATTATGTCAATATTATTTAACATATCTTTATGTGACTTAAGAAATATATCACAACATCTTCTTGCTATATGAATATCGGCGTATTCCTTTATTTGCCTGACTATTTTTACAGAGATTTCGTTGTAGAGAAACAGCGATCTTGCTAGTGTAAATTTTCTGTTTCTGGACAGGCAAAATGCGCATACCATGTCTTCCGTTGCCAAATACATATGTTTACCACATATTTTACAAAAATTACAAGATATAAATGTTAATTTCTTGAAGCAATCGATGCAAACAATTCCATCATCTATTGATAAGCCACATGAGCAGCATCTTATCTTTGCGAGCCATTTGAGTATTTTTAGCATTTGTTTGTTATGATGCAATGCAATATATTGTATGCATCATATTATCACGTTTTTTTGTCTTTGTTGTGTTCGATAGACGTAGCAAGCAAGTATTTGTCTTTGCTCGAAATAATTTTATTATACAAGAACCACATTGCAAGCCATCTTCTATTGTTATGTTATAATTACATCAGTTAAGACGTTATCTAGGTGACACAATGAAAAAACGCAATGGTCAATACGGCACACATGATCATGGTCATAATCATAAAAATTCAAACTCATGCTTTGGTGGTTGCGGATGCTCAGATGATAGCAGTTTAAACAACGAAGAAAGAGAAATGGATCGTAAGGGCCATCCCAATGATAATTCAGGAGAAGAATCTTGCCATGGCCATTGTCATCACGGATCTTGCCGGGAAGGGGGACATGGATGCGATCACGAAGATGATCAATTTGATGAATTGGAGCTGGAGGAACAAATCATACAACTAAAATCGGACGTACGCAGTCTAACAGACAAACTCATGCGGGCTCTTGCGGAGATCCAAAACGGTAAGCGCATTGCCGACAAGGAGAAGGCTGATGCGTTGAAGTACGGTGTGTCTAAGTTCGCCAAAGACATACTCGTAATACGCGACACCCTTAAGCTTGCTCTCGTTAATGCCGACGAATCCAATCCGATTGTTGAGGGCGTTAAGAAGGTTCTCGATATCTTTGATAAAACCATTGACAACCACGGTGTAAAGCCAGTTGCTTCCGAAGGTGTTAAGTTTGATCCGAATCTGCATCAGGCAATAATGGAAGTCGAGAGCGATTTGGATGCCGGTATGGTAGTACAGGTTATGCAGGACGGCTTTATGATTGACGACAGACTGCTCCGCCCAGCCATGGTAACTGTATCGAAGGGGAAAAACTGATGTTGAAATTACACAATACTCTCACAAATCAGCTAGAAGAGTTTAAGCCGATCAACCCAGCCCATATTACTATGTACGTCTGCGGCCCAACAGTCTACGACCGCCCTCACATAGGAAATGGCCGCCCGGCAATCGTCTTCGACGTTCTGTACAGGCTGCTTAAGCATTTGTATCCGAAAGTTACGTACGCTCGCAATATTACCGACATAGACGACAAGATATACAAGAAGTCCGTCGATCTTGGTGTGTCAATCGAGGATGTTACTTCGAAGGCTACGGAGCATTATCATCGCAATCTCGAGCAGCTTGGCATTATGCACGTCGATGTAGAACCCAAGGCAACAGAGAACATAGCCGGCATGATAGAGATGATCAGCGCGCTCTTGGATGCAGGTAAGGCGTACATCTCAAATAACCACGTATATTTTGACTCATCCAGCTACGAGCATTACGGCATACTATCAAACAAGAAAACCGAGGATCAGCAGGCCGGAGCGCGAGTCGCAGTTAGTGACGACAAAGAAAGCCAAAATGATTTCGTGTTGTGGAAGCCGATCAGTGATGATTTCAATATAGGCTGGGATAGCCCTTGGGGTGTCGGTCGTCCAGGGTGGCATATTGAATGCTCTGTGATGTCGAAAAGGTTTTTGGGCGACCAGATCGATATACATGGCGGAGGGTCCGATCTGATCTTCCCGCATCATGAAAACGAGAATGCTCAGTCATGCGCCATAAGCGGTAAAAAGTCGTTCGCAAACTACTGGGTGCATAACGGCCACATCAACATGTCTGGCGAGAAGATGTCGAAATCAATAGGAAATACGATATATCTCGACGATCTTATGGATAAATACTCCGGCCCAGATGTTAAATTCGCGGTATTGTCGACGCACTATGCTTCGCCAATCAATTGGTCCGATGCTTTGCTGCAAAACGCGCATAATGTTTTGGCAAAGTGGTGGGGTAGGGTGTCGAGATACGATCTTTGTGTTGATTCTGGGTATGTGGATCAGGAAGTTGTTGAAGCACTCGCAAACGACATCAATAGCCCTGGAGCATTCACGGTGATGCATAAGTTGTTTAACGATGTTTCAGATGCATCAAGTGCCTCTCGATTCTACAATACATGCATTAATTTGTTTGGATTAGAAATTGATAAATGCGTGAAGCAATCAACCATTGATGTAGATGAAGCTTGGGTAGACGATATGATATCGAGACGCAACAAGGCAAAGCTGGACAAAGACTATGCTACAGCAGATGCAATACGTAAACAGTTGTCTGACTCAGGTATCGTGTTGGAAGATGGTATCGAAGGCACAACATGGAGCGTAAAATAATTTTTTGATATTGTTCGGTTTGTACTTTTGTATGGATTATGCTAAAATTACTTTGTTCGGGAAGTAGCGCAGCCTGGTAGCGCAACTGCCTTGGGAGCAGTGGGTCGTAGGTTCAAATCCTATCTTCCCGACCATTTTGTTATTCATGTTTTTTGCATTTCTCGTAAGTCTTTTTATTTAAAAATTCTATTAGTTTTCTTTTTTTGTCTAGTGTTATCTTTTTCTCTGGTATTGGAAAATTTGAGCAAAGTATCTGCAATTTTTGCTATAATCTAAGATATAAGCGGGTTTGTTAAGGTTTATAGAATGGCAAAAAATAAAAGCATTCCTTTGATTGTTTCTGTTATAGCTCTTGCTCTTTCTTTATTTGCTGTACGTAATACATGTACAAAGAATAGTAATGGAGGCAATGATGCGGCAACTATTGGTTCTTCGGAAAAAGATTCACAAAATCAGAATGGATCATCTGGTTCTACTCTAAATCCAGGCGATGCAGCATTTGCGGAGAAAGTAAAAAGAACTCTACTAGATGACCCTGAAATAATAATGGAAGCCCTCAATCTTCATGCAAAGAAAGAAAGAAAAAAGATCTTGTCTAGAGCAGAAGTTGTTATAAGAAATAACCCAAATAAATATTCTGAATTAGCGATTAAGATTGGTAAGATAGGATCTAAAAAGAAGGTTTTCTGCTTCTTTGACCCACACCAATCTTATGCAGTAAAGCAAATTGCAAACAAGGTTGAAAAGAAGGACAATGATATTGAATTCAATATTTTCCCTCTTGTTTTCCCAACACAGGATTATAGTACAGCTCTTCTTTATATATGCTCTCATAAGGTTTATAAAGATTCTAAAAAATTCCAGACTTTCTTGGTTGAGTCGGCAAAAGTAGCAGAGCACAATGAGGCAAGTTGGAAAAATGTCATGACCAAAGCAGGATACGATATGGACAAAGTTAATAACGCAGCAAAGACATGCGAAGAGGATGTAAACAAGATTATGACGATGGCTCACGAATTAGGAGTACTAAATGTTGCATCCATACCTGTTATGATAGCAACGGTAGACGGCATTGTTGACGAAGATTATAAGGAATTGAAGTAAAAATTGGATGAAGCATGATTATAAATTGCCCACATTGTGGTGAAAAGTATTCAATTGATCACGAATATTTATCTCGCTCTGAGGGCAATAATAGGAATGGTTATGGCTGGAATTTTAAGTGCTGCAAGTGTTCTAAGAAGTGGTGGTTGAGCGCACTCGATGCAACTGACAATGCGGAAAAAATTTTAAATATTAACAATAATGGCAGTGATGATAGCAATATGTCTTCAACTAAAAAAGCTGAAAACCTTGGCAAACTAGCAAAAATGAAGAAGCAAATCGCTTCTGAAAAATCAAAAAGGACTACAAGAAGATTTATAGATTTCGCTCTTTTTTTATCTGTAGTTTTTGGGGCTACATTTTTGTATTATTGTTACAGAGAGAATATAACAAACTTTATTTTATACAAAAAGAAGAGTTATGCATCAAAGTTTAGTGATTTGTTGGTAGTTTATGATGTATTTTTTGATATATCTGTGTGCGACTACAATACGCAAGTGATCAAGGTTTGCGGCGCTATTTTGAATAAATACAACAATGCCGTTGATGTTAAATGTATAGAGATATCTGTCAAGGAGAATGATTCAATTATTCAGGAATGGTCTTACATTCCGGACTATGGGGTAATAGCGAGTGGGAATGTATTTAATTTTGAAGCACAACACGAGATTACATCGTCATCAGACGATGATATAACTGTGGAAATAAATGTAATACACGATAACGTATATAGCAAGAAACATGAAAGATAATACAAGACAGATAGATCAATTTATTTTAGGTAGTTTAGACAGTTTAAGCGTCTATACTGATGGCGCATGCAGTTTGAATCCTGGAGCAGGTGGATGGGGAGCGATATTTGTAGCAAAAAACAATGATACTTTTTCTATTTCCGGACGCCATCCACATACAACAAATAACAGAATGGAAATGATGGCGGTCATTAATGCATTGAAGGCGATAGATAGCTTTGATGTAAAGCTTGTACATGTCTATACGGATAGCATGTATGTAAAGAATGGAATTACGGTGTGGTCTAAAAAATGGATGAAGAACAATTGGAGAACGTCTGACAATAAAAGTGTCAAGAACCAGGAATTGTGGCTTGAGTTACTTGATTTGTCTTTAAGAAAAAATATTGAATGGCATTGGGTCAAAGGCCACAGTGATAATGTTTTTAATAATAAAGTCGATTTGCTGGCTCGCGAGGCATTACAGCAATACACAGACAAAGATTAGTTATATGGTATTATTATGTTTATTACATTTGAAGGCGGAGAAGGTAGCGGAAAAACTACACAAAGTAAGCGCCTGTATCAGTATTTGATAGATCGTTGTATAAAAGCTGTTCATACTAGGGAGCCTGGTGGAACTAGGGTTGCGGAAGAAATACGAAATATACTCGTTAACGGTGAAACAAACAAAATGCATCGTGATACGGAGCTTTTGCTGTATATGGCGGCGAGAGTTGAGCATTACAAAAGAAAAATTTATCCGTTACTATGTAAGGGATATGTCGTGATATGCGATAGATTTCATGATTCAACACTTGCATATCAGTGCGCAAAGGGGATAAGTCAAAAAAAAATTGACGCTATTTATTCTGCTGTTTTCAATGAGATTAAGATCGATAGAACCTACTTTCTATCTGTAGACCCCGATAATGGAATTTATAGAGCCACAAGGAATCGTAGCCACGAGAATAGATTTGAACAGATGGGAATGAAGTTTCACTCTGATGTATTAAAAAATTTTGACAGAATATATGAAAACAATCGAGATCGTATTGTTAAAATAGACTCAAGTGGAAATCCTATGAGAGTTTTTAATGAAATAGTTAATGATTTTAATTATTTGTGGTCAGAAGTGCAAAAAAAGAAAACGCAAGAACAAGATACATAAGATATCTTGAAAAAATAAAACCATAAAGGCTTTGAATAGCGTTTTTGATTTGTTTGGCATAGATGCTCGCCAACATAATATATTTGTTGTTAAAAAGAAATGTTGCAGTATATGATGTTGATTTTGAACAGGTATATGTGTTAAAATCCCTCATCGTTAACTTTCTGCTCTGGCGTTACATGACTTCGCTAATTAAACACTTCATCTCAAAACCATCTCTATTCTTTCTCTTTATTTTCAATATTATTTGCACACATTCATTACATTGCTTTGATGGTTTTGG
>CANBDL010000015.1 GCA_947367345.1 uncultured Alphaproteobacteria bacterium
TATGTCTATTGATATTTTTATATTTAGACATGTATAGTTTAGTATATTGATGGATGTGTTATTTATATTGTAGCATGGAACAAAACAAGAGATGCATGAGATGATTGGGTGATGGAAATAAATGAAAGAAATTAAGAAAGAACGAATGAATAAAGAAGGAAGGAAGATTAGATTGAATTGAAGTATGGATGATGTGGATGTGGTATTGGGTGTGTGGTTCGGGTTGGTGGATGGTTGATGTCCCGATATAAAAACCGTACCAACAAATAGAATTAAGGATGGATAAAAAATTTATCCATCTTCAGCAAGATTCAAGCAATTATCATCTTGAGCTTACAATAGCCAACAATATCATAGCAGCTATATTGATTATCTTTATCATAGGATTTACGGCTGGGCCTGCTGTATCCTTATACGGATCACCAACTGTATCTCCGGTAACAGCGGACTTATGCGCTTCTGACCCTTTGCCACCATGATTTCCGTTTTCTATATATTTCTTCGCATTGTCCCATGCTCCACCTCCGGCAGTCATAGATATTGATACAAATATACCAGATACTATTGCACCCATGAGAGTTCCCCCCAATGCAATTAATGCAGACTCCTGAGAATCAACAATCTTTATACAAGAATATATTATGACAGGAGCTACAACAGGAAGAAGAGCTGGCAATATCATTTCTTTTATCGCGCATTTCGTGAGAAGTCCAACTGCTGCTGCATAATCAGGTTTAGCTGTACCATCCATAATGCCCGGTATAGCCTTAAACTGACGTCTTACCTCCTCAACTATTTGACCTCCCGCCTTGCCAACAGATCTCATACCGAAAGAAGCAAAGAGGTAAGGCAACATCGCTCCAAACAATAATCCAACTACAAGATAAGGATTCTGAAGATCAAAAGGTATATGCTTTGCAAAATAATGGCTTATGTCCTCAGTATAAGTTGAAAACAAAGCAAGAGAAGCTAAAGCTGCTGAACCTATCGCATAACCCTTGGTAATAGCTTTTGTAGTATTACCTACGGCATCCAAAGCATCTGTTATTTCACGTATCTCTCCTGGCAAATTAGACATCTCTGCTATGCCTCCTGCATTATCTGTGACAGGACCATAAGCATCAAGAGCAACTATTATTCCAGATAAACCTATCATGGATGTAGCAGCCACAGAAATACCAAATACGCCATACAACTTGTAAGAGATTATAATTCCGCAGCATATTACTATTATCGGCAAAGCAGTTGCCTCCATTGACACAGCTAAACCCTGTATTATGTTTGTGGCATGACCAGTCTCAGATGCCTTCGCTATAGATTTAACTGGTTTACAATTGAGTGATGTATAGTACTCCGTAACATAAACCATGGCGGATGTGACGAGTATACCAACTATTGCGCATAATCCAAGCCTTCTTGCATCAGCAGCATCGCCAATAACAAGTGTTGAAACCCAATAAACCAACCCAGCGCACACTAAACATGAGATATTGAGGCCCTTGTACAAAGCCTTTGTGATGTTTTTACTGCGCCCAAGTTTTACAAAGAAAGTACCAACTATAGATGCTAAAATAGATACAGCACAAAGAACCAAAGGATACAATGCATACGATGTATTATTTGGATACTGGAGCAGAGCAAGAATCATTGACGCAGATATCGTAACAACATATGTCTCAAACAAATCGGCGGCCATACCAGCGCAATCACCAACATTGTCTCCAACGTTGTCAGCAATAACAGCTGGATTTCTTGGATCGTCTTCCGGTATGTTTGACTCAATTTTCCCAACCAAGTCTGCACCCACATCAGCCCCCTTCGTGAATATTCCGCCACCAAGACGAGCAAAAATCGAGATGAGAGATGCGCCAAAGCTAATTGCAACAAGAGCCTCAGTAACTGTATGTGTGTCAAGACCAAGAGAATTAAGTATCATATAATACAAAACTATACCGGAAAGCCCAAGGCCCACAACCAACATACCAGTGATTGCGCCAGAATTAAATGCTAGAGCCAAAGCATCCTTCAGGCCACTCCTTGCTGCCTCTGCTGTTCTAACATTTGCCCTTACAGACACATTCATTCCTATGTATCCAGCGCATCCAGATAATAAAGAACCAAGCAAGAAACCTATAGCAACGTATCTAGAAAGAAAAAACCATAGAAATACCATAAAAATAGCGCCAACAATTGATATTGCCTTATACTGCTTGTTGAGATAAGCTTTGGCTCCTGTCTGGATTGCTTCAGCAATTTCCATCATGGCATTATTGCCACACGGTTTCTTGAGTACAGATCTAATCTTTGCAATTGCAAATACAATAGCCAAGACAGAACAAGAGATTATTATAAGAAACATTTGATTATTCGTCATTTTGTTCTAACTTGAAAGACTTATGCAGATATTATAGCACTAGAGATCAGAATGTTAGAAATTCAACAAAACATAATAAATCAATACAATAACATTACTATCTAGCAACAATATCAGGCAAAACAAAAAAATATAAACGATATATTGCATGTTGCGCAGCATGTGATATAATTATCTGGTCTTATTAGTCATATTTTTAGAGGGCCACAATGGCATCACACGCATCCGCAAAAAAATCCATAAGAAAAACCGAAAAACAGAAGTCTATCAATACAAGTAGAATGAGCCGTATCAAAACTTTTGTGAAGAAGCTTGATTCTCTCTTGATAAACAATGGCAAACCAGAAGAAATAAAAGATTCATTCTCAAAAATGCAAAAAGAGCTGATGAGAGGAGCTGCCAAAAAAGTAATACACAAGAACACAGCCAATAGAAAAATATCAAGAATGGCAGCAAAGGTGAAGGCCGCCCTGTCTCGCAATTCATAAAAATACCTTAGTTAAACGCCCATCGCACTATGATATATGACGTATGTATAATAGGTGGAGGGCCTGCTGGCATTTATGCCGGATACTGCTGCGGTACGTCGGGATTATCTTTCTGTATCATAGACGCTCTTGATTCTCTGGGTGGACAGTGTTTCGCTCTCTATAGCCACAAAGAAATATATGGGATACCAGGTTTTGTAGGGGTCACAGCCGGAGAATTTATAGAAAAGTTAAAAGACCAGGCATCAATTTTTGATCATGACATATATCTCAACTCTCCAGTTACATACATAAAAAAACTTGAAGAAAAATATAAAATCTTCATAACCCCAAAAGATGTAGAAGATCAATCCAGAACTATTGAATCAAGGTATATTATACTTGCAACAGGAATAGGTAGTATGAAACCAAATATACCTCAAAATATAAGCAATATAAATGAGCTATCTAACTCAGGACATCTTGATTTCTATAATTGCAACTATCAAAAATACTGCAACAAAAATATCGCAGTTGCCGGTGGAGGAGATTCTGCAGCAGATTTCGCAATAGATTGCAGCAGATATGCCAAAGAAATTACGATAATCCACAGAAGAGAACAGATGACATGCCAAGAAGACAAAAAAGAAAAAATACTCAAAATAAAAAACATAAATTTATTAATGCCAAACCAAATAATATCAATTACACCACAAGTAAATGACTACAGCTCACTGCATATAGAAACAAACACAGCAAATATTGCGTGCGACAAGATTGTGTTGTGCTACGGATTCTCAACGAAATCAAGTATATTGGGCGGCCTTGAAGACATTGGCTGCAATATAGACAACAGCAGGGTCATTGTGAACATAGACAACATGGAAACAGATGCGCAAGGGTGTTATGCAATAGGGGATATCGCAGCTTACAAAAATAAAAAGAAAAACGTTACAAACTGCTTCTTCGAAGGGGCAAGAGCAGTAAGAGACATCAAAACAATCTCAAAAGCTAAATGAATCACGTCATAAATCTTTACAAGCAACATAAAACACAAAATTATACATATAGCATTTGAATAAAAATTAATAAACAGAAGTAGAAAACTTGCTTTATTAAAAAACAAAAGGCGCTAAAGCGCCAAATGTCTTTAAATTACTAAGCAGCAACTGTTGTCTGTACTGCACCAATATTCTCATTTGGCTTCTCGTTATTTAGTGTATCTGCGCCTTCTATTTTTTGGTCTGAAGCCTCAGATTTAATATCTTGCTTATCCTGCTTTGCTTCAGCTTCATTCTCTAAAGCATCATTGCTTGGCTCCACATTCGCTGCAACAACATCATCCTGTTTTTCATCGCACTTAACATTGCTCTCGGTCTTATTGTCTTCCTTGACCTGAACAGCTTTTTCATCTTCTGAAGCACTTACAACCTTACTCTCTGATGCATCATTAGAACTAGATACCGCTTGTGCATCTTCCTTCACCTCAGATGCTATATTATCTTTCTCAGTCTTTGCGTCAGGATTTACTGTTTCGTTCTTTGATGAATCTGCTGGGTTGGCAATTACCTCTTCAGATACAACAACAACATCAGGCTTGCTACTTGCATCTTGAACCTTCTCTTCTGAAGGTCCTTTTGTTGCATCTTGTGAAGCATCATTGTTATTTGTCAAGCCAGACACATTTGCCTCGCATTCCTTCTTGTCTTCAGTCTGATTATCATTAATTTGCGCATCAGAATTATCAGAAGCTTTGTTCACGAAATTAACATCTTTTGATTCTTCTTTTGCCTTAACCTGCTCACCTGAATTCTCATCGCTCTTCACAATAGCATCAGAGTTATTTTCTGAAATACCAGAATCTGTAGCAATTTTTTTAACAATATCACCAGAGTGGTTATTTACATTGTGCGACTGAGATACATTAGCGACGACATCTGAATTACCAGCACATACACCATAGTTTCCGCAATACAATACAGCCATACAAACAAATCCCAATTTACAGATAGCCTTTACACTCATTTTTTTTCTCCGTTTTAAATAAAATCAAATATATTATAATAGTATGCTATATTAGTTAAAAAAAAGTTAACAATATGAATAGACAATATTAATATCAAATATAAATGCATATACTCACATCCGTAATTACAAAAATATCGTCACAAAATCCAACATAAGCAGCATATTTACAGATAAACACAAATCAGTATAAATTACTATAAAAAAAATATTCAAACAGAAAAGAGACGCCATAGACCACAAAAAATATTACATACAAACGCCTAGAGATAATGAATGCAGCATGCTAACAACAATGGCAAATTTCCATATCATAATCACAAACAATATTTAGTATAAACAAACGCAAAGAATAACAGCAAAATATAAGTCGCAAATTGCTTTTTACTGACAACCCTATATACTAACTGCAAACAAGTTCAAAGCAAAAAGCAAGTCTACAACTACAACGATAGTTTGCAAGTAAATCAATGAATTACTGAATATTTTTGTATTTTGACTTACGTACATTTCTATGCAAAAAATAAGTAACGACAAAGCACAAAACGCCAATCATAGAGATTACCAACAATCTTCCCAGGACAAAATTCCAACCATACTTATCTGACCACCTGCCGCACAGCAAAACACCTACAGATGCACCAAGGTTTCCAAAAATACCAACAAAGGCATTGGCGGTAGACGCCGCTCTTTTGTCTGAGACATCCGTTGAAAAAACGCCTGTCAAAACTTGTGAACCGAACAAGAAAAACCCAATCATGAACATCATAACAAATACAAATGCACGTCCTGTATATTGGAACAGTATATCCTTGCATGCAAATAAAATAAGAGTCACAAATATCATTGTAAAATACAATATACTCACTTGAGCCCTATTACCTTTGAAAAATTTATCTGATATAACGCCAGCAAATATACCGCCAAATATACCCGATACTTCTATAGACGTCATCAGAACAGACAATCTATTATTTCCGAAATTCAGAGACTCAAAAAGAAATAATGCGCCGAACTTCTCAAAGAAATTCTTGCAAAAATACAAACAAAAGTTTGATGTAGCTATCAATAGTACAAGTCTATTGCTTATCGCCAAGTATAGCGTTCTAAAAACACCTATATTTTCCTTAGTAGATTCTACAACATCTTCTCCGCTATACTGTTCTGCAGAAGGAAGACCAAGGGACTCTGGAGTATCACGCAGCTGCGAAAAAACAATAATAGAAGCAAATATAGCTAACGCTCCAGGGATAATGAAAAGATATTGCCACCCAAAATAATTTATAATAGGGCCGGCCAAAATAAATATTATTGCGCTACCAATATTTTGGCACGAACTCCAGAGAGCCCACTTACTCCCCCTCTCTTTGGAAACAAACCAATATGTCAAAAGCTTCGTACATGGTGGAGCGCCAGAAGCCTGAAATACCTGATTAACACAGTAGAGAACCGTCATAAATGTTAAGGTTGACAACGGGGCCAATTTTGCACTTAGGCCCATCAATACATTAACTAAACCCGACGCAAACAAACCAATCGAAAGAATATATCTTGCGCTCAATCTATCGGACAATATACCGCATAAAAACTTACAAATACCGTATATTGTTGTGCCAAAAAATAGAAATTTACCTATATCTTCTTTTGTGCAACCAAACAGCATAGGCATTTCTTTTATAAAGAATGCAAAATTATTGCGTATGATATAAAAGAATGTAAACACAAACATTATTGTATAAAATGTTCTAAATCTCCAGTATTGAAATAATTTACTTTCTCTTGATTGGTTATTTTCTTTTATACTCATTATTATCCCTCTAAAGTTTTCATCAATATCTCTATATCAGAAGCAATGCTACTGTCTGAATTCATTTTCTCATTCACTCTTTTGACTGCATGAAGAACTGTAGCATGGTCTTTGCCGCCAAATTTTCTTCCTATCTCTGGCAAAGAATTTGTCGTCATCTTTTTTGACAAATACATAGCTACATGCCTAGCATTCGTAATATCTTTTTTACGATTAGATGATAAGATTTCTGACTGCTTAATGCCATAAAACTCGCAGACCCTCCTTTGAATAGCCTCAATCGTAACAATTTTTTCATTTGACCTAAGAATATCTCGTATAACATCCTTCGCCATGTCTATTGTAACATTTCTACCAATCAATGTCGCGTGAGCTATAATTCTATTCAAGGCTCCCTCCAGTTCCCTGATATTAGATGTAATTTTCATCGCGAGAAATTCTAACACATTTTCCGGAATTACTGCCATACTTTCCTGAACCTTTGTTTGCAAAATACCAAGTCTTAGCTCAAAGTTTGCTGGATGTATATCGGCAACAAGACCCCACCCCATACGAGATTTCAGACGAGCTTCAACATCCTCAAGATCCACTGGCGACTTATCAGCAGACAAAACTATCTGCTTGTTGTTGTCAACCAATACGTTAAACGTATGAAAAAACTCTTCTTGTGTCGCATTCTTTCCGCATATAAACTGAACATCATCAATCATCAAAATATCTGTGTTCCGGAACATTTCCTTGAAGGCGATAGAATCCTTATGACGAAGAGACCGTACAAACAAGAACATAAATTTTTCAGCAGATATATAAATCACCTTCTTATGAGGAAAATTTTGCCTCACTTCCCATGCTACGGCATGCATCAGATGCGTTTTACCAAGCCCTACACCACCATACAAGAAGAGAGGATTATATATTGCGTCATCTGATTCGCATATCCTCTTGGCAGCCGCATAAGCAAATTCATTTGGTTTACCAACGACAAACGTATCAAATGTAAACTTCGGATCCAGAGCAGATAAACCATATTGATCATCTTGCTGAAATACCTTACTGCCCCCAAATGAACAACTTTGATTATTCCCATGGCCTTCCAATAGATCATTTCCAAATGTATTCAAGTCATCATTTTCATTGCTACCAACAACAATGTCAATTGACGATACAGAGCTATCATGGGACTGTATAGCAGATAATATCTCATTGTAAAATCTGCTTTTCACATTATCGCACACAAAACTTGTGCTGGATACGAATACAAACTTTCCATCCAGATTGCTGGCTGGACTTAGCTTAGACATCCAACTATTTACAACGGCAAGCCCACACGACTTCGTCAAATCCGCAAGAGCTAATTTCCAAGTTTCTTGTATCAATCTATCTTTCGTTTCGATTTTATTCATAAGATTCAAAATAATATACTAACTGAAACTATTTGACGCACCGGTAAGAGCATTATTCCGTACAGGGCCGGGATATTGTATAACTTCAGATTCCTTAAGATGAACTGTGATAATAGGTTCTTTCCCCAGAGACAAAGCAAATGCCCCATCTGTTCTATATTTTGCGTAGAAAAAGAGCCCCTTCGCCTTAGAATATGATTTAAGTTTCACATTCTCTTTTTTTGTATTGCCAGGTTTTATAATAATATTTGCTACAATTTGAATGTCTTCACTATATTTTTTCAAAAGTTCCTTTTTGTTTACAAAATATTGACTGGCGGTCATTTCTCTGAATTCTGCAGCAATAGCGTCACTGTAGCAGGCAACAACATCACATGGCACAATGATGCCATTGTTGATATGAGCATCTGACGTAACATTTATTCTTGAAAGCCAAAACTTCAGCTCAGGGATCAGCATACAAGATGAAGTAAACAGCAAAACAAAAACAACTAGCAAAGTATTAACATATTTTTTAAATAAATTCATTCTGCAACCCCATTTTTTTATTTTTACAACATTTTTAAGCCAAAACTTTTCTTTGCAAGCCTCTTGAACCAGAATGACAACTATACAAGCCAAAAATTCTTGTACGAATTCTTCGCTAGCACAAGGCATTCGCACACACTACCAAGATAGAAAATCATCTTTCTTGCTTGTTTGAGTAATGATGTCGCTACACGCAACATTTTCAACATTGCCCCATAAAAAAGCAAATAAAAAACATCTCTAAACCTAACAGTAATAGCCAGAGCAAGTTCATCAAAGTATCGCACAATGTGCTTTTCTAAGTAAACAATAGCGATTCAACTGCAATACACTAGTAATAATATTCTACCACACCACTATGAGCTATGTATATGCACAGAAACAACTGGCCTCTTTTTCATGTGCTGAATCATAAGTCTTTCTACGGCAGATTCAACAGCAAAATAAGCCCTCTTTTTATTGTTAACATACTGATACAAATTGTTACGAACTGCAGATTTTATGAGCTTATCAATCTTTTCTTTTCTCTTTTTTTCTAGATAAATGCCGCTTACCGTATATATAATTGATTGTATCAAATAATTTTCTGATAATACAACGCTTATACTTACATGTCCGCTAACAGACATATACGATCTTTCCCTGACAACAAAATGGTTTTGTGGAATTATATCTTCTCCATCAATAATATTTGGAACAATATGAGCATGGTTTATCTTTTTGAGAGCACCACCCTTAGACAACTCTATAGTATCACCTGACTCAGATATCAAAACATTCTTGATCCCACACTGAGTTGCAAAATCCCTATGTGCGTATATCATAATAGCATCACCATGTATAGGAATAACTGCATTTGGCTTCAACCAAGAATATAATGTAGATATATTGTCTTTATCTGGATGTCCTGATACGTGTATATCCTTTTCTGTCTCTGTCGTTACAACCTTTGCGCCCATCTTGACCAATTGATTTTGGAGATCCCTTATATCCAATTCATTGCCAGGTATAACTTTTGAAGAAAAAATTATTACATCGCGATCATCGTACTTTAAAATGCTATTTGCTCCCCTTGATATTTTGCTTAGAGATGCTCTTGTTTCCCCCTGAGAACCAGTACAAAGTATCAAAACCTGCTCATGAGGAAGATCAACGGCCTCTTCTATATCTATCACACCGCTAAGGATTTGCTTGAACTCATCAGTATAGTAGCTTGTAGACTCAATGGCCTCAAGCATACGATTCATAGAATGACCGACGACAGCAACCTTTCTATTATTCTCCTTGGCAATTTTTAATATAGCAGCAATTCTCGCCAAATTAGATGCGAAACATGTAACAGATATACGCTTATCTGAATACTGTTCAATCACCCTCTTTAATCCAGCACTAACCTCTGATTCTGATGTAATCTTACTAGATGCATGTATATTTGTTGAATCGCACAAGAGGCAATCCACGCCTTCCTTACCTATCTCAATGATACGCTTCTCATCTGTTTTGTCTCCAATGAGAGGATCTTTGTCTATCTTCCAATCTCCTGTATGGAATATGCTTCCATGGTCCGTTTTCACATATATGCCGCATGCGCCCAAAATCGAGTGTGACATTCTTACAAACTCGATTTTCATGTTACCAAGATCAACTACTTCACCAACATCAACCTTGTGAACCGGAACCTCATCAAACCAATGATGGCTCGATATCCTCTGCCTTAACACTGAATGAGAAAACTCAGTTACGTAGATAGGACATTTCACCTGTGGCCAACAATGTTGCACAGCACCTATGTGATCCTCATGAGCGTGAGTAATGAAGAGACCCTTTATCTTGTCCTTCACAGATGCTGGAATCCTTATATCTGGCAAGATTATATCTATCCCATACTGGCCCCAAAATGATATTCCCATATCTATCATGATGTACTCATCGTTCAGCCCAACAAGCATACAGTTACCGCCTATCTGCTCAAGACCACCAATTGGAGTAATAAGAATTTTATTCTTGTGCTCAGAACTGCTTGCAATATTTAAAAAATCTTCACAATGAAAATTCGTTTTATCAGTATTAATATCTTCAACAAAATCTGTCATTTCTTTGAAACCTCGTAAATTACAACAAGAAAATTGTTATTTCAACAACTTCTGCATTATGCATAATCACACTGTGATAACAATGTAAATATTCTACCACACCCCGTACATAAAACACAAATTCAATCAGCAATATGGATAATCAAGCTGGCAATCACTTCTTCCGGCTCCCAAAATGCAATTTTCTGTAGACCCTTAATTTGACAGGAAAAAGATTCTTCTGATAAAATTGTACTAGTTTTATACGTTTTGTCTTTGCAGATGAGCATTAAGAAAATCATTTTGATCATCGTTACAGCTTCGGCTGGGTTTGCTGGTGTTACAATCATAAAAAACAATATTCAAAACAACAACAATAATAAGAGCACGGTATTACCTGGAGATCTGGATCAAGATACTGAAGAAAACTTCATAGGAGTTGAAGCTCAGGAAGTAAGATGCGGCGTTGTCAAAAAAAGAGTGAAATCCCCCGGAGTTCTGAAAGGTGTTAAAGACGTAATAATAAGGTCTGAAATAGCCGGCAAAATTAAGGAAATAAAATTCAAGGAAGGCACCGTAGTTGAAAAAAAACAAGAGCTAATTCTCTTGGAGGACGATCTATACAAAGCTAATAGTGCAAAGGCACAAGCAGAATATAACATGGCAAAAAACACAGTCGATACAGCAAAAAAACTCCTCGACAATAGCGCCGGAACAAGAAAAGAATACGAAGATGCGGTAGCGAAGATGAATGCAGCAAAAGCCAGTATGGAAATTGCAAACTTTGAGTTATCTCGAACTGTTATAAGAGCTCCTTTCTCAGGATTAATAGGAATCATGAAGGAAACAGTAGGTAATGTGGTACAACAACATGCAGAGCTCGTATCAATGGTAGACGCAAGCAAAATTGTTGTTCAATTCAAGGTACCTGTTATGCACATAGAACACATAGAGGTGGGGCAATCGGTAGACGTAATGGTAGATTCATGCAAAAACATGGTATTTAAGGGATTTGTTGTTGCTAAGGATTCAACAATAGATGAAAAAACAAACACAATTAACGTAAAAGCATCTATAAACAACAAACACAACAAACTATACCATAATATGCTTGCAACTGTAATACTCACAATAGGAACAAAGAGTAATGCTATTATAGTCAATGAAGACGCTATAGTAAAGGATAGTACAAACGAATATGTATGGATTATAGACAAAAAAACACGCATGGCTCAACCTAAAAAAATAGTTACCGATTCAATTGAGAAAGACGGTGTAGAAGTTGTATCAGGTCTAAAAGCAGGAGATCTTGTTGTTACAGCAGGACAAGCAAAATTGGCGCCAGGGGCAATAGTCAGAATCCTGAACACAAAAAAACGCAAAAACAATAAAAACAAACCGGTCAAGAACAACAATTACAATGCAAATAAAATGCCTAACAACGGAGCAATATATGAGCAAAATTTAAACGATGAACACGAGACAGAGGGGTAATCGTTGTGAAAATATCTGAAGTATGCATCAAGAGACCTGTTCTCGCATGGGTTATTACAATATTTGTCGTTATGGTCGGCATAATATCGATGAGACGTATAAAAATAAGAGAAAACCCTAAATACGAAAGCCAAGTTATAACGATAGAGAAGGCTTACCCAGGAGTTGCAGCAGAGCTTATAGAAAGCAAAATTACAAAACCAATTGAGGATTGCATTTCAAGCGTAGAGTGTGTCAACTCCATAACATCCCAAAGTATGGATGGACAAAGTAGAGTCACAGTAACAATTGACGAAAGCAGGAGAATTGACGACGCTCTCAACGATATCAGGGATAAAATAGCTTCACAAGAGAATATATTCCCAAGGGAGTCAAATTCCCCTATCTATAAAAAGACTAGGAACGACGCTCTTCCAATATTTTATCTTTCGTTTTACAGCGATACTATTGGGAAAACAGAACTATACAATTATGCAAAACAAGAAATAGCAAGAGTTCTTGAATCAATACCTGGGGTAGCCTACTCGGAGGTGTATGGAGCAGGATCATACGAGATGAAGCTCAAGCTTGACCCACAGAGAATGTCATTCTATAAAATCACGCCGATAGATATACGAGACGCTCTTTCTAAAAATAATTTCAACATATCTCTCGGTAAATTAATTAACAACAATAAAGAATACTATGTAACAACTAACGCTGGGCTCCAAACACCTGAAGAATTTAACAATATACCTATTTCAAGAAAAAATGGATCAATCATAAGGCTCATAGATGTAGGGCATGCTAGCCTGGAATCTAAAACAGACGGACAGTATACAATACTGAACGGAAGAGAAGTTCTGGTCATATCTGTTGTAGCTCAGCCAACCGCAAATCCGGTATCAATAGCGAGGACAGCGAAAAAGGAAATAGCAAAATTGCAAGAAAATCTCCCAAAGGAAATGAAGCTCGAAATATTCAGCGACAACACAAAATTCATAGAAAAATCACTGAAAGAAATACGGCATACAATTAGAGATGCGATAATCATAGTCTTAATAATAGTCCTATTCTTTATGAATTCCCTCAAGGCGTCTATAATACCTTTGATTACAATACCTGTATCACTGATTGGCGCTATAGCGATCATGTATGCGTGCGGATTTACAATAAATACAATTACACTCATGAGTCTCGTCTTAGCTGTAGGACTAGTTGTCGATGACGCAATAGTTATACTTGAAAACGTTCATAAATACATAGAAAGAGGGTACGGGCCATACAAGGCTGCAATAGAGGGAACCAAGGAAGTCAGCTTCGCCGTTATATCAATGACCCTCACGCTTTGCTTTGTTTATGCTCCTATAGCTTTGGCATCAGGCAGTATGGGGGCCTTCTTCAAAGAATTTGCAATAACACTATCGGGATCAGTTCTGCTATCTGGTGTAGTCGCACTGACACTATCTCCAATGATGTGTTCACGCTTGCTTGCCAATAAGGCTGGCTCAAAACAAATATGGATATTAAAAATCTTTAAAGACATGACACAAGGAATAATAGCATCGATAGAAAGGCTTTATTTCATAGCGCTAAGATTCTTTCTTCACAATAGACTCGTAATAATTCTACTAGTTACATTCTTCACGATTATTGGATACACAATATTCCAAGAAACCGTCAAGGAAAGCGTCCCATATCAAGACAAAAAACAGGTATATATCAACGGACACTCCCCAACAACATCAACTCTAGACTACACGAAAAAATATATTAATAAACTGGATAAAATATTAAGTACAGTTGACAATGTTGAAGAAAGATATTTATCTGTGCAAAACTCAACTCATGTTGGTGGTAGCTTCGTAGTTTCCGATTCATTTAAGGGGCCTACCAAAGATATAATCGCTAAGCTAAATAAAAAAATGCAAAAGGTTGCTGGCCTGACAATTATGCTAAATGACGATAGCTCATCTTCTGGAGATATGGGGAATTCAATACAGTGCGCAATAAAAGGAAATACAGGATTCAAAGAGTTAAAGCAATATGAGCAATCATTCATAAACGCATGCATATCCAAAAGAAACAGAAACGGGGATAGAAAGTTTGTATCAGTTCTACATGCAGTAAACGATGAGATAACATCTTATGAAGTTGAAATACTAAGAGACAGAGCAACAATACTTGGAATAGACCCATACAGTATAGCAACTGTACTGGAAGGCTTGATGAGGGGGAGATGCTATGGAAAGTTTGACAAAGACCAAAAGGAATGCGATGTAATAGTAAGCGCAGAAGATGAAGCAAAGAGAACGCCAGAACAAATTTTTGATGTACATATAAAAGCTTACACAGAAAATCATGCAGAAATCTCGGTGCCATTAACAGAATTAATCAGCATACACACAGATATGAAGCCATCCTCTATCACAAGAGTTGACAGAATGAGAGCCAGAACCATGACAGTAAACCTCAATAATGGCGTTTCAATGAATAGTGCTATCGCAGAACTAAAGGAAATATCCAAGAATTTATTCGGAGACAAGGCAAGTCTTGAATTCATATCTGCAACAAAAAAATACATGGAAGAATCAGATACAACATTGTATATCATACTAATAGCCATATGCTTTATATATCTAGTCATGGCGGCTCAGTTTGAAAGTTGGTCAGATCCTTTTATAATACTCCTCACATTCCCATTCACTATACTTGGCGGCATAATAACGTTATATATCACAAAAGATACTATCAATATGTATTCAAATATAGGATTACTAACCCTAATAGGATTGATAGCAAAGCATGGTATATTGATAGTTGACTTCGCGAATAAGCTTGTTGATCAGGGACTAAAATTTAAAGAAGCAGCTTACAAGTCAGCCAAGATGAGATTCAGGCCTATATTAATGACAACTGCTGCGATGGTTTTGGGCGCAATCCCTCTTGCTATTGCAACAGGACCAGGATGCGAAATAAGAAGATCGCTTGGCAAAACAATAGTTGGTGGAATGACCATCGGGACATTCTTTACAATATTTTTTGTACCAGTGATGTATACATTTTTCGCATACATAAAAAAATCAAACAAAATAAGAATAGAACATGATATATAAAAATATCAAACACTAACAATAACAACGGCAAAAATAACGCAACTAAAAATCGTCCTGCCGTTGCATCAATAATTTACTCGCAGCAACGGCGGATCTTGTTATGTTTCTATACGCATCATAACGAGATGATGCTATGATAATCTTCTACTCGTGCATATAAACTTGCTACAACAAGAACATAATACAAATGCATAAATCAAAATAAATGCCTTAACCAAACATCCATAAACGTCTATGTAACAACACATTGCATAACCAATACTTCGTTGCAAGTGAGTGATATCGTAGAATTCAGATTTTTGCAGTTTATAATATTATGTATAAATCGCAAAATTACATAGCATATATAAAATATAACAACAGCATAACTTGCGCAAAACACACCAGACATATAGCAAACAGATTTATGTTTTTGAAACAAGTAACAAAACAGTATATTCACAGTTTATAAATAAACCAAGAAACAATACAAAACGCTGAATATATAACGCGTCATCGCATGAACTTTTGGCTGGATGCCACCAAAACAAATAGACCAACACATATCAAAACGACAAACAAGAATACAAACAAATCAACGCGTTCGTTAACAAGGGGTCACCTCGCATATTAACAATAATTGCTGAAAACAAAAAACATTAGTATAAAAAACCAGAGACACGGATTAGTGGACTCTTATTGTTTTTATACTTTTGGCAATGATTTTGACTAAGACTTACGATTCAAAGCGACTGAGTTATTGGCTTTATACGAGAAATTTCCGGATGAACTACTGGTTTTCGTTGTGCTACTGTAATAACTTGCTGACGATACAGATGTTTTTCCTTTAACAGTGGTAGATATATTGCTAGACCTGCTGTTCCCGAAACTACTCGCAACATTGTAAGAAGTATTTGTGCTGTATTTTTGTGAATAGCTATTCGTCTTTTGTGAGCTGCCAGCTGATTTACTTAGTGAATCATCGCATTTTGCAAATACATCCTTACCTATAATTAACTGCTCAACTTCATTTAATTCGCGACCGACGCAATCAATCTCGCTCTCCATAATTCTCATGTCGCCCCCAATAATAGATTTAAACAACATAATTATGTCATCAGCAATACTTCCTGTATGGATCTTGCTGGTCTCTTGCTTTGCTTGTACATCTTTGTTATTGAGTATCATGTAATTCTTAACGGCCCCACACACAAATATATCCAAACAATCAAATTTATTCAAAGCATCTTCAAAGGCCCTTTCATTATCTGACTCTGACGCAAAATCATAAAGGCTCTTCGCGTATTTTTCTTGCTCTAATCTTTCTATAACACCCCGCTTAAACATATTCATATTATCAAGATTGATGCCGCAGTCTTGGCTCATGCCAATATCATATTTTGCATATCTCTCTGCTTCAACTTGGTTTAATTCTCTATTCTCGAAAACATTGGACATGCCGCCAGAAACACTCTTCAAAGCAAAACAATACAAAATCTCGTTAAACTTTCTCTTCAGTCTAGAAGGCATATCATGTACTTTCATTCGACTTACAATTTCTCTACATATACTTTCAATCGTTTTGCTATTATCATACTCTTTCTGCATATAAGTATTAACTGTATTAACGAACATTGACGCAAATGTGATCACTTCCGACTGAAACTTAAGCAATGTTTCGCATTTTGTCATAACAGAAGACAGCCTACTCCTCAAGTCATTCAGCTTACCCAAAGAATCAACCGGCACCCCACTATTTGTTATCTCAAGCAATTGAGCATCAATCATAGCAGTGCTCTCCGACATTCTCTTGATTTCCACATCAACATCAGCAAATGATTTTGTGTCACATGATTGAAGCGTTTGTACGTAATTCTCAATACCGCTATTCTTTCTTACCGTTTCTTGAATTGTTTGTAAAAGATTACTCTTTTCACTGTTAAGTAATTTTTTATGATATTCCAGCAGTACAATATCGTCTTTTAGTCTCTTTAAATAATATTCTATCTGAGCTAGAATATCTTTATACTCATCAATATCTGCCCGCATGTTACGTATATTCTGTTTATTGCCATCAATCTCGAACTGCTTGAATTTGATAATTGCATCATTACTTTCGCTGTCAGACCTCATATATTCATTCTTACTGCGCAACTCAATCTCCATGTTGCGTTTTTGCCTCTGCAATTCCATGAATTTATTGCTCTTGTCTCCGTATACTCTTCTAAACCTCTCGTCAAGCAAAGAAAGCCTAGACATCAAATCAGACAACTTATCCTTCTGTTTCTCAAAGCCAAAATCAAGTTTTACATGTGATAAATCAACAGTACGGCCATCTTTCTGGTTACGTTTTTGCGCATTTATTGCATTTGTACTATCAGTATCACGATCTAAATCTGAAGCGTCTGTATATTTATCTTGCTTAGACTTCGTATTTACACCTTGTTCTTCTTTGGTTCCGGTACCCTGACTTAAAGCGCAAGACTGCTTCACGCCAGAATCGTCAAAGCCATTCGCAGCACCTTCTTGTGGCTTTGAATCAACTAATGACGCACCACGAGACAACACGGAGGAAGCCACATCAGATTGCGGATTCTGCTTAGATTTATCATTATTTTTGACATTATTCTTATCGGCATTCATAATTTCATCAAAGCTCTTTCCGCCTACGCCTCTTATGTTGAATACCTTACTGAACTCTTGTATAATTTGCTTTTTCTTTCCATCTTGCACTTGTCCTGTACCAATAAGATCATTAATTGTAGCATTTGATAATATATTACTTAATCCGCATGCATCATACAATTTCTTTATTTTATTTAAACTCTGCCACAGTCTTCGTCTATTGCATCTCCAAAAATACGTGGAGTGCTTGTAACCTTCTCGTGTATTAAAATTTAATATATAGGATGATCCACGATCATACATTTCTTTAATAGCTTGCAATATTTTTAGGCGATCAAACCTATTGTATTGCGAACTTTGGTACTGACAAGCAATATCATAATAAATATACAAGCAATCTACCAAATTTTTTAATAATTCGCGTAGGTCTGAATCAGATATATACGCATCCCTGCCAGCAACAACAATCTTATTCATATTCAGAGAGCCATCATTACTCAAAGAAGCATCCTGGCCACTTTGGATTATGCCAATATCAGTCTTGTTTTGCGGACTAACCAATGGTTTCTTCTGATTCACCGTTATTCCTCGCGCGGACCCAGAATTACTGATTTGTTTATCGTGACCCTGAGTTTGGTTTGTTGGATTTGCTTTTTTGTATGGATCGTTCTGTTTGTTCTTAGGCTTGTCAATGCCGTACTTCTGAGTTTCGCCAGAAAGCGTTCTTGGACTACTATAATTTGATGATGAACTTTGGCGACTTGAACTTGTAGCGCGATTTGGCGTATATTCCTTCTTCCCAACCTGTCTTACTGTATTGTTTGTATTTATCAAACTCTTATTATCAGCACCATTACCTCTATTTGTGGAATTCTTATTTTGTACACCTAATAAACTGTCTTGAGATGGAGATGGAGTTAACGATGTTTTATTGATTGCGCTACTATTAACATTTGTATTTTTTACGCCATGAATACTACGATTATTCAAGCCTGCACTTGCGGACCTCTTATCATATGTATTTACGACTTGCTTTGTATCTTCTTTTTTGGATTGTGTAGCAGTATTTGGTCTGCTTTTATTTTCCGGATTCATAATTTCGTCTACACTCTTCCCCGCCATACCCCTGATATCGAATATCTTCTTGAATTCGTCGATAACTATCTTTCTTTCTTTAAGTTTTTTATCCTTGTCATCGTTATGTGCAACTTTTTTCGTAGCAAGAGCTCTAATTGTTGCGTCTGATATTATTTTCAAATTATATTTTTCGTGCAATGCTTTTACTTTGCGCAAGCTGTCCTCAAATCTTTTATAATAACGCTCTTCATTTTTTCTTATTGTACGCCCCCAAAACTGATTAGAATCCACATTAAATGCGGAGAATGTCATAGTGCCAACTTTATGTGCATCATTTCTATATTTTATTTTCAATGATTGTAATGCTTGTTCACAATGTTTTTCTTGAAAACCTTCATCCCTCATAACACCATAATAAATGCCCAAACAATTCGCCATATTATTCAACAAATCATATACATCAGAATCAGGCATTTGAACTGTTTTACCATCAATTGTTACAGTATTCATATGTTGTACACTACTTGCAGATAAATAATATTGGTTACACAATAAGCTAACAAACATTAGCATTGTGAATATTATATTGCGTATTTTCATGATCTAATCCAATAATGTGTTATTGTTAACTCAATAGTACGATACCAATACATTTATTTAGCCCCAACTTTCAAAATATAGATTATCTTGTTAATACTTTATTAATATTTATAGCTGTAACTCCTGCATTCAACGCATTCGTGCCAACTGCAAATCTTAGAAACAAAAAAACATGGCTTCATAGATTGAAATACAACAAACATGCTAAGATACAAGTATATGTCTTTGTATACTTCATATGTTTGACGTCATAATTTTGGCATCCGGAAAGAGCTCACGCATGAGGAGCGCAACACATAAAATATTGCACAAAATAGGCAATGGATGTATAATAAATTTCATAGTAAACAGATGTATAACTCTTGATTGCAAAATAAATATTGTTGTTCCAGATGACAATGCAATACTCGAATCAGAAACAATGAAAAATCTTCGAGATTCCGGAGTCAATCTCATTACAGAAAAAAATCCAAGAGGAACTGGTGCGTCTCTTGAGTATGCAATGCAATATACGAAATGCGAAGATATCGTAGTATTATATGGCGATACACCGTTTATCCCAGAATCTGTCATCAGACAACTCCACGAATCACAAAACGAATGCTTTGTAACATGCGACCTGCCTCAACATCATAACGACGAAAAATACGGTAGAGTTATAAAAACTGATGGCAAGTATAACATAGTAGAATACAAGGACGCAGACAGTGAACAAAGAAATATACGTACAGTAAACGCAGGTGCATACAAATTTAAACGCCAAAACCTAATAAAAATACTTCCGGAAATCTCGTGCAATAACTCCCAGAAAGAAAAATACCTTACAGATGTAATAAATCATCAGTATATGAGCAATATTGTCGCAATACATCACTGTAATTACAATGATTTTATGGGTATAAATACAATTGAAGACTTGGTAGTTGCGGAACAATATTTCCAACAAGAAAAACGAAAAGAGTTTATAGGCAGAGGTATATATATACAAGACCCAAATACAACATACTTTTCCTACGATACAACATTTATTTCTGACGGACAACATATCGATATAACCATAGAACCACACTGCTATTTCGGAGAGAATGTAACAATAGAATCTGACTGTATAATCAAGGCAGGGTGCTATCTTGAGAACTGCAGGATCATGTCTGGAGCAATCGTTGGCCCATTCGCAAGAGTGAGGGGCGGGTGCCAAATAGGTCGAGAAGCACAGATCGGTAACTTCGTCGAAATTAAATCGAGCTCCATAGGCAAACGCTCCAAGATCAAACACCTATCGTACGTTGGAGACTGCAGTGTGGGAGAGCAAAGCAATATAGGAGCCGGGACAATCACATGCAACTACGATGGCTTCGTAAAATCAAAATCATCAATAGGAGGCGGAAGCATTATTGGGTCAAACTGTTCAATAATATCTCCAGTCTCAATCGGCGACAAAGCTATTATTGCCGCAGATACAGTAGTTGACAAAGATATACCTGACAAGGCTCTCGCTATATCGCGACCTAACCTTGAAATCAAGAAAGAATACTACGATACGTATGTAAAAAAACGTACAAAATAATAATCGCTTATGGAATGAAAACAAAACAATCACAAAAGAGCTGCATTTATAAGACGTGCAAGCTTTAAATGCGTATTGCTTCTGTATAAAATTTTTACATATTGTTTATTCGAATACCATTATGGTATTAATTAATTTTTAATCAGCACAAGCATCTTTTTTTTTTTAAAAAATACTTGAAACAATACAGCAAATATTGATATAACGTATCGGTGTTGGCCTCTGATATGACTGAATCAACTGGAGAACAAAGATTATAAAACAACCAAAGCCTCCTGCAATATTCATGCACAGAGCTCTGCAGTCGAAGAGAACACGATCCTTAACAACAAACACAATAATCAAAGCATATAACAAAGTAATAAAGAAGCTCGCTAGAAGAATAATCTTCAATGGAAAAATCAGACAATACTAATAATCAAAATCCACAAGAAGAACACAATTCAATAAGTAATAATAACAAAGACAAAGCAATAAATACTAATGTGCAATACGAACAATATGATGACTTACTAACATAAAAAATCATGTGATCTAATCGTTGATGTAACATCGTTTAGTTGTAAAGAGAATTGCGGTACGTCAATCTGCAAAGAAGAATTTGCAAGTAATTGCAATGTAGTTGCTACCTTGCGCAGTTAAAACATGAAGAATTTGGTATATCAAAGAACCAGAAAGTAAAACTCATATATAAGATAAAAACCTAAGCTGATATAATAAACAATATACAAGCTGTATTATTTTGTATTTTTGGCGAGAAGTTGATTTATATCGTAAACAATAATTTTACACAAAACAAATGTGCGTGGTACACAATACTATGTACCACATTTAGCTTTATTCATCATCCTCTTCGTCTTCGTCATCTTCTTCTTGTATTTTTGTATTTTTATTTGCTTGTTTTTTTATCTTGGTCTCTGACATCTCATTGTCTCTGTCATCTACTTCTTCTATTATTTCATCGTCCTCAATATCTTCGTCAGATTCGCTATTCTGTTTTGCGTACTTGTTTGCCTTACCAAGCTCTTCATCAGCTTTATCTTTGGTTTTTTTTGTAAGCTTGTTGGTTTGGGATGATATCATATTGCCCAGAAGGTTCGTATTGAGTATTTGGTCACATCCTTCGCTGTCGTCTTTTTTATGTTTTTGCTTAAAGCTTTGCTTTTTAGGTTTTACATTTTTTGATTGCATTTTTTTTACTGTTTCGCAATGTGCTCCTGCGGCAATTGACGGAGCTATTATACCAAATATCGCTAGCAAAATCGATATCACTTTATTTGTCTTGTTCATGATAGACACTCTTTGTAAAATGGTTAACTTATTTAAATGTTAAATAATAAAAGTTAAAAAAACGTTAACCTTGTTTCATTTGAATATCGTATGATAAAATACATCAGTAAAGTCCTCGTAGCTCAACCGGATAGAGCGTAGGATTCCTAATCCTGAGGTTATGGGTTCAATTCCCTTCGAGGACACCATATAAAACATTTCTATGATAAAATTTACTTGTATAAGTTATCTTATCTCTAGTTATCCATGTCTCTTAAAGTAAGATTTGCTCCGAGTCCAACAGGTCTATTGCACATTGGAAATGCACGCATAGCTGTTGTAAATAGTCTCTTGGCACAAAAGATAAATGCAAAGTTTTTGTTGCGGATTGACGATACAGATTTCTCAAGATCAAGACGCGAATACGAGGAGGAAATCATAAAAGACCTAGAGTGGCTCGGCATAAAGCATGACGAGTTCTTTCGTCAATCGGAGAGGCTGGACAGATACAATGAGGTACGCGATAATCTTTTAGCTTCGGGCGCTCTTTACAAGTGCTATGAGTCCGTTGAAGAACTCGAGTATAAACGCAAACTTGCCCTATCGCGAGGGAAGACACCGGTGTACGACAGGGCTTCTCTTAATCTGTCTCAATCTGAAATAAAATACCACGAGGAAAATCGTACTCCGTACTGCATAAGGTTTAAGCTTCCGGATGCAACTGTTTCGTGGGACGACCTTGTTGTTGGCCATGTGTCATACGATTTAACAAGCATAAGCGATCCAATAATTGTAAAGGCTGACGGGTCTTATCTATACAGCTTCTGTTCTGTTGTTGACGATATAGACTCAGAGATTACGCATATAGTGAGGGGCCAGGATCACCTTACAAATACAGCTGCACAAATATCAATGTTTGACCACATACTTGGCTGTAAAAATAGTATTTCCTTCGCACATTTATCGCTTTTGGTTGGTAAAGATGGATCACAATTCTCCAAGCGTATTGGGTCTTCCAGCCTTGGTGACCTGAGGCGAGCAGGCGTACATCCCATGACGATTAACAATATTCTGTCAACACTTGGTACGTCTAAGAATACTCAAACTTTTCTTGCAATGAAGGATCTTGTAGAGTATTTTGATATAAAATCGTTCGGTACAAACTCGCCAAAATTTGATCCAGACATGATAAATACCATCAACAAAAAAATATTGCACAGCATGCCTTACGATATGTTCGTTTCGGAAAACAAACATTCGAACATTAGCGAACAACAGTACAACATTATACATGGAAATGTTGAAAATCTCACAGAATATGATGAGTGGAGCGAGATACTTTCAAGTTCGTATAAACCATGCAAATCTGGTGAGAGTGATATTATTGCGTCATTGATTGCTGAAATACAACAACAAAGCAATATTTGCGATTTTGCTGCAGCCATAAAAAATGTGTCAACAAAAACTGGCATAAGCGGGAAGGAGCTTTATGTACCGATACGTATGGCTATTACTGGCCGAGAGCATGGCCCAAATATATCTGAAATATGTGAATTACTTGGCTGCGATGAGGTTCTAAGAAGATTAACAGAGTCTTTGAACTAGGGAGTACATTCCTCATCTAAGCGCAACACCTACAAGACCCACTAAACATCTCAAAAATATAATTTGTTAATAAGATGTGTTTATATTATCTGTACTGCTGTTGCACTTATTTGCGGAAGATATAATCTATTCTTTATTAGATAATCCTCTTACATCATCATCAATCAACCCTGATATCTTTGCAACCATATCTACAGACAAACCAAGACTGAGAGCATTAATAGCTGCTTCCACCGCCTTCTCTATTCTCCCATCTATTCTTGCTTGGTTGATTTCTCCTTTTCTTGTTGATAATGCGTCAATTGCTTCGTCTATGGCTTTTCTTTCTGATGGTATGTAGGAGTTGTATTCTAGTTGTTGGTATGCCTTTTCAAATGTTTTGT
>CANBDL010000016.1 GCA_947367345.1 uncultured Alphaproteobacteria bacterium
ATGATGCCGCAGCTGGAGCTGTGATTGGGTAGTTATGTTTATGGTTAGGCTTGTAGCTTTGATGATGGACAGTCTCCTGCATTTAAATGTTTTGGGTCGCTATTCATAATGAATGCAATAAATTCTGAATATGCTTGTTTTGCTGCTGTAGAAGGGGTTTTATTTGCGTCATCAATTATGGATTGCAGGAGCTTGTCTTGTTTTGTTTTATATTGTTTTTGCTTGTCTTTAATATATTTTTCTACTCGATCGCATGTAAAGATAGATCCATCATTTGATAGACCGTTTTCATTGAAAATATAATAGAATATGTAATATATCAATAGTAGTCCGATATTTTCATTTTGTATTAACAAATCTTTTGTAGAGATTATAGTATTAATATCTTTGTATCTATTTTGATCGTGTGGATTTTTGTCTAAAAATTTGTCTAAAAATTTTATTAATAATGATATTGTTTGATACAATTTCGTTGAATCTATTTGTTGTTTTGTGTTTTGTTGTTGCTCTTGTTCCGTTGTTGCTGTTTTTGCCAGAAGTGTATTTTCGATAATTAAGCGAAGTGTATCTATTTTAACTTTATTATTGTTTTTTGCTTTTATATCGCACATATAAAAATAATTTTGAATACTAAGGAGCTTGGTGTCTATATATGATGAGTCTAAATTGTAATTTGTGTCGTCAAAAATATCATTAAGATACAGTATGTTATTGTTATTAGTATTATTTTGCTTGTTGGATGGATACTTTTCTTTATTAAGTAAATCAGAATATATTGATTTAATATCAATCAATTGGTATTCTGTGCTTCTAGTATCTGTAATAGCGTTGAAGATTAAGCACTTTGTTTGTTCATGCTTTGTAGTGCATTCGGATTCTGATTTTAATTCTTCAGTACATTCGGATTTCAATATATTTTGAATCACTAATTTTCCATCTCGCGCAAGAAATGATAACCATCTTTTTTTGTCTAGTTTATTGATTGCTGCAATACTAGCAATGTATTGTGCTATACCTTCACATTTTATTTCGCCTAAAGATTCGTAACGTTTTTTCATAATATTGAAGAAATAAAATATTTCCATGCATTTTTTGTTGTTTTTACTGTTATCGTCTATTGCTTTTTCATTGTCGTATATGCTGCAGCACATTTTTCTGTATTCTTCCCAGAATGAGCTTTCCCACTGTTCACCTGCAGTGTATTGCGACCAAAACTTACATTCTGTTGTTTTTGTGTTTTCTGGCTTGTATACTCCGAAATCAAATAAGATTGTTGCAATATGAACAAAAAACACTTGATGCGTAGGTATAACTTGTTTATTCGTTTTATGCATAGATGTACATGGCGGTGTTTTGATATCCTGTGCTTCGTGTATTGTATCGGTTAATATACCTTGTTTGTATTTTTGATATATAATTTGCGCTTTATTCATAAATGCATCTTGCAGTGTTTTTGTATTTTGTTCTGTGCTAATTGTATCGGTTAATATATCTTGTTGGCATTGCTTGTAAACAACTTCTCTCAATCCATATAGCGGGAGCATAGATAAAAGATCTGATAGTATTCCTGTTGCTCTACTAGTTTTTGATAATGCTATGCAATATTCTATAATGCATCTCAAAGTTTTGTACATGTATCGTTGTGTGTTGTCGAGTCCCTCTAAAGATGGTGCTTTGTACCATTCTTTTGGTGTGACAAATTCGTCTGGGAACTGGAAGAAGGTTTTAATTATATTGTTAGCTATTTTTTTATATTCATTGCCCTGGCAATACATGTAATCCAGGATGGCAAACAAATACATAGACTTGCATTTTAGCCATGCATCCTTTTCTGCGACAATTTTGTTTTTTTCTTCTTCTGTGAGGTATATATGGCGAAAGAACACTGAGCTAGAATCAAGTGTCTGTATATCTTGATCCAATGGTTTTGTGTCGGTTGTGCTAATGACTTTTGGTATTAAATATTCCACAAACTGTTTTGCTTTTGCGTGTAGAATATTTTCTATGTTTTCGTCGTCATCGTTTTCTTGGCCTATTATCAGGTAGCTTAATTTTTTACGTTTATCAGCAGTATGTATCACTAATGGATTTTGAGCCCATGGTAGCATGGTATTATCATATGTTGGGAGTTGTGTTATTTTTTGTTCTAATGTGCTAGTGTATTGCGCAAATTCATTTTTAGTTAACTCGGAGTTCAAGTAATACATAAATGTTTTTGCATCATTGATGTCTTGTGGGCCATAATTGATTTTAGATAATATGTTATTTATGTTTTTTTTATGTTTTTTACTATTATTGTGGGGTGGGTTTGAATTTGTAATTAGTTTTTTTATTTGTTCTTTTTGTTTTTTTATGTTTTTTTGTTTTTTTTGTTCGATTTGTATAATAATATCATCATGCGTAAACGCATCTCTTAATTTTTTTATATTTTTTAGTGCTTGTGCTCTGATTTGGCTATTTGGTATTTTTTTTTCATAAAGATAATTGCTTTGTATGCAGTTCGTCTGTTGTGTTGTAGGGGATTGTTCTGTTTGGCACGTTGTTCTCTGTTGATCACATGCGATTATTGTTGTTACAAGGAAATTTGTTGATAGCAAGAAAGGAAAAAGAGATGCGCATTTTTTCGCATATTGAAACGAATAATACATGATTTCCCCCATTAAAAACAAATATAATTTATTCAATTCTATTTTTTGAACAAATGAATCACGTATATTCTTTCTGTGGCTAAAGAATACAACTAATAAAGTGGAGTACAGAAATATTTTTAATTTATTGTCGCATGCATATGGAATAACCTCGATAAACGTAAAGAATGTACACATAGCAAGTGAAGCAATAAACGATTTATTGTATAGTATAAGAGTAGCAGCATATAAAATAATATCTATCAACGCTATAAAATGAGATATGTATAGATAGATACCAAACATTGTCGCTATTCCTTTCCCACCCTTGAATTTAAAAAATATTGGATATATATGGCCAATCAGGCATGCGAAGAGAGATGAGTAATACATCTCACAAGAGACGTTGCAGTATTTTTTTATTATTATTGCTGGCAGAAGACCCTTAAGTATGTCGCACAAAAGCGTTGCAGCTCCAATATATTTGTTGCCAAGCCTGAGAACGTTTGTTGTTCCTGTACTTCTGGATCCTATTTTTGTTACGTCTTTCTTGAGGAATAATTGTACAAAAACATATCCGAACTGTATAGATCCGAAGAGGTAGCACGCAGCCGGCAGACATATTGTTTGTAGTACGTTATACATTTTGAACTCTTTGTAAAATTGTCTTTTTGTTTTTTAAATATACTGGAATGCCTGTAAATATTAATATTGTTGTTATAATTAGTGTCGATATTCCGTCTCCTGATAAAATGTCGCTTATCAAGACAAGAGAACAAAAGGCTAAACTAAGTATAGATAATATCGCGCTTACAAATGCGCTTGATTTTTTCTTTTCTAGTTTGCGCAACATAGCCAAGAAAGATACGCAGCACAAGAGATATATGTACAAGAATATGCTCGAGGAAATTTCCAATATTTTTGTCAACAAGTTTTCAACAATTGTGATTCTTCCTAGCATGAGACATGCTATCATCCCTGCTGCAGACAATAAGATTGCATTGTACGGTGATCCGTTTTTGTTTGTTTTCCCAAATGATGCATTGAAGAAGCCTTCTTTGTGTGATACGTAAGCTATTTGTCCGCTTGTGAATGTCCATGAGTTTAGTGTGCCAAAGCAAGCTAAAACAGAAATGATAGCTATGATGGTACCGCCTTTATAATGTGTAGCAAGATTGATATTTTCCATTATTTTGTCTATTGCAACGGCGTAAGGCGCGTCAACAGTTTTAAGAGTGTCGAATCCAAGAACCCCTATGATTGATATGTTGTTCAGCAGATATACTATTGCAACTATTGTTGTTCCCGTGACTATTGCAAGAGGTATAGTCCTGTCTGGATTTTTTGTGTTTTCCGTGGCATTTGTAGCGGATTCAACTCCAATAAACCCAAAAAAACTTAGAAGTATTGTTCTGCAGATGGTGCTTGTGCTGTATTGGTAGTTGGTATGGTCCCAGGCAAAGTTTTCCGCCTTGACGCAGAACATGAAAACAATCGGCAAAACAACAAAAATGGTTGTCTTAAATATTGTCAAGGCTATATCACTCTTGCCAGCAGTTTTTATGCCTGCAACATTGAGTGCCGTAATCATAATTAGAACGCTTATTTGCGCAAAAAAAGCCTGCCAACTTGACATCTCTCCAAATATCAGAGACAAGTAGCTTGTCATTGTGTTGAGTAAAACAGCGTTTGAAAGCCAAGATACAATCCAGTATATCCATGCAATAAAGAACCCTGCTTTTCTGCCGAATGCAGCCGATATATATGTGTGCGGGCCTCCGTTTACCGGGAAATGTTTTGATAATCTTGCGAAAACAAGAGACAATAATATTGCTCCGATGCCAGATAAAATTAAGCCTAAAAGACCGATATAGCCGAATTCTGATAGCACAACAGGGTTATTGAAGGCCCCAGAGCCAATCTGGTTTCCAATTACAACAGACAGTATTGCTATGAATCCTAGTGATTTACTGACTTGACCTCTCATACAGATTCTTGCTGAATAAAATGCAGTTCATATCTAAAATGATAGCATACTTGTTGATTGTTTCATTTGCTTGTCTATTTTTATGAAGGATGTTTTGCGAAAATTATCGCATAAAAAAATGTTACAAATTTTTATGATGCAATAGTTTTGTTGTATGCGTTTTTAGATAAAACAGTTTTATTTACGCAAATTGTAAAAATAAGGCAGATTACGCATATTGACCCACCGACAAAAAACATAGAGTTTGCCCCATATTTTTGGTGTATATATCCGCCTATGAAGTGATCGCCAAAATATTCTGCCATACCGGTGCTGAGCCATAATACGCCCATGCCAGTACCCTTAAGCCCCTTAGGAGAATATTCAGATACAAGTGATACGAATGCGTTTTGAGATGTTGCCATATGCATTCCCCACAAAATTATTGATACACATCTGAGTGCCTGAGTGCTTGCATATCTTAGAGTTAAGTATGAGCATAGAAAAAACGCTAAAGAAATAATTATTAGATTTGTTCTTCTTGTCTTGTCTCCTATTTTACCAGAGCTGTATGCAGCAAGCATTGCCCCTATATTGATTAGTATCATGACTATTGCGCCAAAAGTAACGCTCATCTCTATTTTGTTGAGATGTAGAATAAGGGCTGTTTCGCTAATTTTTGCGGACATATAGATGAAATTTATTGATATTACTATCCAAAATTCCTTGCCAAACTGATTTAGTTTAGAAAATCTGAATCGTTTTTTATTTTTTTTATTTTGATTGTTCTGTTGTGATGTGTTTGTGTTTTCTAGTTGTGTATTTGGTTCTTTAACAAATATTGCCAAGAGTAATATCGCTAAAATTGCTGGTATCGTGGACGATATAAATACGGTTTTGTAATTTTGTGTTTTGTGCATAATTGTAAGAGCGAGTATCCCGCCAACAACAGATCCTATGTAGGCTAGGCTGCGTTTTAGTCCGAAGCAAGACCCTATTATCTTCTTTGGCGCAATGTCTGATACGATTGTGTCTCTTGGTGTCGCCGATGTGCCGTTTCCAAATCTGTCGAATATTTGCCCCATAGAAAAATATCCAGCAGTTTTACTGAATGCAAACATTGTGCGAGATAGAAGAGAAATAATATAGCCGAGAATTACAATGTTTTTACGGCGCCTGTATAAATCACTCAAGAAACCAGACAAGAGCTTGGTAAATTGTGAAACTAGAGCACAAAACCCCATCAACATTCCTGTTTTACTGATAGTAATTCCTATGGATTGAAGGTATGGGCCAGTATACGTGTAGCACATTACATATGAAACATTCATTAATGCCATAGCTATTCCTACGAATATAACATCGCTCGGAATTCTTGGTTTTTCGTTTTGATTTGCAAAATTATCAGATGAAGCCATATCTAATGTTTTGCCGTCTTGTTGCTCCATGAGAATTTCATTGGAACTTTCTTGCTTTGACATTTATTAAAATTCAGATCAATCTCCCTCTATTATAAAATGAAATTCTAGCATTATGCAAACAAATTGTGTTCTGCTATGTTTTTGGATTGTAGAGCCGAGATAAGTAGCGGATTGCTGGGATTTTATATTTGTGAATGAATATATCGTTAATGTTTAAAGTTTTTATATGAGATATGAGAAATACATTTAGCTTTAAATAATTGCTTGCGCCGCATAAGGCGCGCCAATCTAACCTAACTCAACCTCGCTTGTTGTCAATGTTACAGGAGTCTGTCTGCCAAAGACTGTAATTGATATCTTGAGCTGATTGTTTTCAATCGCTTCTATAAAACCACCGAACGATGCGAAGGGCCCGTCGATTACATTTACGTAATCCCCAATTTTGAATGTACACTGAGGCTTGTGGTTGTCATATGACTTTTGCGAGTGATTCATTATACGGTCTATCTCTTCCTGTGATACAACCGATGCTGTTTGGGAGCCTATGAAGCCAGTAACCCTTGGTACTCCCTTTATTACATGCCAGAGATCGTCATTGAGGTGCATTTTGATAAAAATATATCCAGGCATGCATATTTTTACTTTTTCTACTTTCTTGTTTCCAGATATCTCAACTACTTTCTCCGTTGGTATAAGTATTTCTTCTATCAGATGACTCATGGATTTTAGCCGAACCTTCTCGTTGATTTGGTTTCTTGCGGAATACTCAGTACCAGAATAAACTCCAACTATGTACCAGTTTGCGCTGGAGCCGTTAGATGTATCGGCGCCAAGAGAGGAACCGTCTTTGAGTTCCTGTTTATTGTTTTTTAGTGTGAGATTTTCTTCCATACCAAATCCTCGATATTACAAATAAATACGTACTATCCAACTATACTTCCTATCATATAGAGGCAGAACAGATCAACAGCATAAAAAAACAATGAAGATAAGAATGCCATAATTAAAACAAAAATTGTCATGCTGAACACGTCATTTTTCTTAGGCCATATAATTTTCGATGTTTCGACTTGTACTGCCTTGAGGAATCTAACAAAACGTACTACTGATGATGCCTTATTTTCTGAATTCATAATGTATCTCCGGATTTAACTTTGAAAAAATAACATGGCAGGAGTGGTGGGACTCGAACCCACAACCAGCGGTTTTGGAGACCGATACTCTACCAATTGAGCCACACTCCTAAATTTATGCCGCAAAAGATGAAATCATATTTACAATAATTGTACCACAAAATCTATTTCAGTGTTATTGAGAGTCATATTTTCTCATAATCTATCGTTTCTCAGTAGTTACTGCATTAGTTTTAGGCCAAGCTTACTAAACATTTGTTCGTCTCTACTGACTGAACTATTTATTGTTGTAAGAAGTTTTTCTCCCAAAAATATTGAGTTTGCTCCGGCATAGAAACATATTGCCTGAAGAATTTCTGGCATAGCAGATCTTCCTGCGGCTAATCTTACGTAAGATTTTTTCATCAGAATGCGGGCTAATGCCACGGTTCGGACGAAATCGAAGACATCTACATCTGGCGAATTCGCCAAATCTGTGCCAGGTATTTTGATTAGTTTGTTGATCGGTATTGACTTTGGTTGTGGGTTCATGTTTGCCAAAACAACAAGCATGGAGATTCTATCTTCATTTGTTTCTCCGAGGCCAATTATACCGCCACAACATAGATTTATATTATATTTTTGTATTAGTTTTATTGTCTCGATACGATCCTGAAAATTATGCGTCGTTATTATGTTGCAGTAATTACTTTCTGACGTGTCTATGTTGTGATTATAGTAGTCCAGTCCAGATTCCTTCAGTTTTTTTACCTGTGGTTCTGTGAGCATACCCATGGTAATACACGTTTCTAGCCCAAGTTTCTTTACCTCCTTTACAGCTTCGCACATCA
Organism: uncultured Alphaproteobacteria bacterium; assembly: GCA_947367345.1. Lineage (GTDB taxonomy): Bacteria > Pseudomonadota > Alphaproteobacteria > RUG11792 > RUG11792 > CANBDL01. The sequence continues at coordinate 7,978 of CANBDL010000016.1, forward strand.
TATTTACAAATTCATCTGTTGGGGATTTGCCAGACGCACCCATGCAAAATCTTGTCGCACCCATTCGTTTGGCATCTTTTGCTTTTGATACAATGTTTTCTATTGTTTCTATCGATTGGAGTGGCATTTTGGCTTTTTTGGATTGCGCGCAGTAAGAGCAGTCCTCAGAGCATCCTCCTGTCTTGACGCTTAGAAGAGAGCTTGCCTGTATTTGATTTTTTTGGAAGTTTTCTATGTGTATGCTGTGAGCCATGTGGAGTAAATCCAGGAATGGCATCTCAAATAGTTCTGTTGCTTCCTTGATTGTAATCATTAGTTATCGTTAATATCGGTGCTATCATAATGATATAGCTTTTCGGCGCTTATTATCAATGGAGCAATATACAGTTACTGTGCAAGTGCGAAGAGCCATTACTGAAGACATCTCTTGTCTGGAAAGATTTATGTCAGACAATTCTGACGAATATAAGATATCGCATGCATCATGGATTTCGTACACAAGTAGCTGTCAGTATGCAACATTCTACGCCTTGTGCGAGGTGTCTCAAAAAATACTCGGGGTATGCGTAGTTATGATTGCACATCAAGACCTCGATATAATTTACATCTTAACCGACAAGCAATACAGAATGAAGGGGATTGGGAGACTCATTCTGAACCATATAATAAAAGATCTGTCGCCAAGAAAAATTTACATAGATGTGTCTGATAAAAATTGCGGAGCGATAGAATTCTATAAGAGGTTTGGTTTTACTTTTATTGGCAGAAGAAAAAAGTATTACGGGGATGTTGACGCTCTTTGTGGCGTTAAGTACTGTTAACAAATCTTAACAACGATAATGCATTAATCCTGTATAGCCAAGGTTAATATTTCAACGGAGTCTTCAAGGACGGCTATTGTGTGTTCAAACTGGGCCGACAAAGATTTATCAACTGTTGTCACCGTCCATCCATCCTTACGCAGTTTTGTTTTGTATGAGCCTGCGTTGATCATTGGTTCTATCGTAAAAAACATGCCCGGAAGTATTTGTATGTGTGATTCGTTGTTTTTATAATGCAGTACCTGTGGTGCGTCATGAAATAATTTACCAATTCCGTGGCCACAATAGTCTCTTACAACTGAAAAACCTTGTGAATCAACGTATTTCTGTATTGCGTTTCCTATGTCGTTGAAGTATCCGTACGATTTTACTGCAGATATTCCTTCATAGAGAGCCTGTTGCGCAACTGATACTACTCGTTTTGCGTGGTTGCTGCATTCCCCCACAAGAAATGTTTTGCTGGTATCTCCGTGGTATCCATCTAGAATTACCGTAACATCGATATTTATTATGTCGCCGGATTTTATCTTTTCTTGCGGTGAAGGTATACCGTGGCATATCACATCATTTACTGATGTGCAAATAGACTTTGGGAATCCGTTGTAGTTCAGGGGTGCCGGGGATGCTCCGTGAGATATAATGTATTCGTGGCACAAATCATTGAGTTCTTGTGTTGTAATATTTGGTTGTACAAATTTTTCTATGTAATTTAGTGTTTTTGCGGCCAGAATACATGAGCTCCTCATCTTGCAAAGATCTTCCGCGTTATGTATTTTGATTGCCGGATTATTATTTTGCATTTTCTTGGCTCGCATCATCTTGATTATTCGGTTTATCTGGTTTGTTTTTTGACATGGCAGAAGGCCGTTTTGTTTTAGGTGTATTTCTGTATCTTTTTCTTGGATTTTTCTCGTTTTTATCTTGGGATGTATTTGATTGATTGTGCTGTTCTTGATCTTGCTCTTGTTTTATACTATCTGTCTCTTGCTTATCATCTTGTTTTGTTTTTTGGTCTTTTGAGTTTTTTGGTTTGCTGTTTGTACTTCTTCTTGTCGGATTTTTCGTTTTTTTCTTGGGTGCCGGTTTATCTTCTTCTACAGCTGTATTATGATCTTTATTATTTTTATTTGTTTTTGATGAAGTGTTTTTTGTATTTTCTTTTGGCTCAATATCTTTTTTATCTAGGCCATCGTCTGTATTCTTGTTCTTGATTTGTGAGTCATTTGTTATGTCTCCATTTTTGTGTTTACTATTTTTTTTATGTGATTTGATCTGTTCTTCCTCATTGTATTTATTATTGCCGGATTTGTCATTGTCATCATTTATCTTATTTTTACTTTTGTTGTTGCTTGTTCCTTTGTTTTTGTCGTTATTCTGGTAATGATTATTATCGTGATAGTCGCGATGTGATTTGATCGTCATTGTACAGTCTGTATGTTGTATTTGTGTGTTACCGTGTATTATAAGTTTTATCTTGTGCCGGTTTTCTAGGTCTGATATTATACTTCTTCTATGATTTAGTATGTATATCTCGATTCCTGGTGCGACATCTACTATGACTGTGTCGAGTGGTTTTGAATTTTTCTGCAGAAATTCATCAATCTTGCGGTATAAGAACATGCATATAGTGTTGAAATGAAGTATTTTCCCACTACCTTGGCAATGAGGGCATTGTGTAAAATTATTGTCAACCATGCTGGTTCTCAATCTTTGGCGCGATATCTCCATCAATCCGAATTGCGATATTTTACCAATTTTAATGCGAGCATAATCTTCTCTCATGAGAGATGACATAGTTTGTTCTATTTGTTCGGAGTTTGCTTTATTTGGCATATCGATGAAGTCTATCACGATGATTCCAGATATATCTCTCAATTTTATGTGTTTTGCTATTGCTACACATGCTTCCATGTTTGTTGCAAGGGCCGTGGAATCTGAATCTGGTTCAGTTTTCATTCTGCCGGAGTTAACGTCTATGGATGTAAGGGCCTCGGTCTGTTCTATTACTATGTTTCCTCCTGATGGAAGGTCGACAAGGTTATCCAACATCGTGTGTACTTTGTTGTTTATGTCGTAAACGTTAAAAAAATCAATGTTCTCGTCTTCGTATCTTGTAATTGCGCTTAATCCGCTTGGCATAAATATCTTCATGAATTTGCGAGCATTTTTGTATACGTCTTCTCCCTGGATAATGATATTTGCTATTTTTTTATTAAAAAAATCTCTAATTGTTCTATTTACTATATCTCCCTCTCTGTATACTAAACGCACCTCTTCAGCCTGGATAAGTGGTTGCATATCTTTCCAGATGCGCAGAAGATATTTAAAATCTCTATTTAGCTCGGATTTTGATCTGTCATGTCCAGATGCTCTGATTATGCAACCTATATTATCTGGTATTTCCATGGAGTTAAGTATTTTTTCTGCTCTTAATCTTTCGTCTCCATGTATTTGTTTTGAAATGATTCTCTGTTTATCGGTATATGGGATGAGAATACAATATTTACTTGGTATAGCTATAAACGTTGTAAATGTTGCGCACTTGTTTCCTCTTGCATCGTTTGTAACTTGTACTAGTATTTTTTGCCCAACTTGTATTTTGTCTTGGATGCATTCGTTTTCGCCAAGTTCGCCGAAAAGATTGTTCCTCAGCTCCGAGAAAGACAGAAAGCCATTTTTACATCCGCCATAATCTATGAAGGCAGCATGCATTGACGCTACTATTCTTACTATTTGAGCTACGTAGATATTATTTTTAATTGATTTTCTGTTGCTAATACTTTCCGATTCGTATCGTATAAGTTCATTGTCATTCTTTATAATTGCAACTCGTATTTCGTCTTTGTATCTTGCATCTATAAGTATTCTTTCATCTTTCTCTGTTTTGTTCATTAAAATTCCTCTTAAGCATGTTATTGACTCAATTTGATTTCTCCATCTCTGAATCTGATGCTATATGATTCTTTGTGTGAGCTGTCAAATTCATACTTGGATGTTATTATTGTACTATCATTTGCAACGATTAGACAAAAACCTCTATTCATCGTCTCTTGGAAAGAACAAGCTTTAATTACTTCATTTGTATGTAATACATCCTGTTCTCTGTCTTTTATTTTTAGTAGAAATGCATCTCTTATGTTTGTTGCGTCAAACCTATTAATTTCTATAGTAAATCTCTCTATTCGATTAGAATGACATAGCTTGATATTTTCGTATGCGGTATTGATTTCGTTTCTTATCTTGTCAATCATGTCTAGCATAGTTTTGCCGTCTATTGTTGGTATTTGTGCTTCAAGAAACTTTAGATATCCGTTAATATTACAGTCTATACATAGCTCGGACTGTTTGCGTTTTATTGTGTTTATGATGTTGTGTTTGTATTCTGTAAGTTCGGCAAGCCTCGTCATAATGTAGTCGCGACTGTGAGGTATAACATCGTTAATCGAAGCAGTTGGTGTTGCTGAGCGCCAGTTGGCAGCCAGATCGCACAGTGGCTCGTCATCCTGGTGACCTATTGCAGATACTATGTATGTCTTAGCGTTATGCATTGCTTTGACCACAATTTCACTGTTGAAAACCATAAGGTCTTGCGCGCTACCTCCGCCTCTGGCGACTATTATTGCATCCAAACCCATGGAATCTAGTTTTGCAATAGAATCCGCAATCGTTTGGGCCGCTTTATCATCACCCTGGACAGTGCAGCTGCATAGTACAATATCGCAAATTGGGTACCTTGAGTTTATTGTCGCTTCCATATCATGTATTACAGATCCATCTTTCGACGTCACAATTCCTATACGGCGCGGATTCCTTTGAAGCTTATATCTGTTGCGCGATTTTTCAAAATATCCTTTCGCATCGAAATCCAGTTTTCTCTTTGCTATAATATGCTTGATTGCGTTTTCGTCCGTTACTGAGATCTGCGTTGCCGATAAATAATAATTGGAATTCTTTGTCGAAATCGTAAGGTGCCCGACTATTTCAACCTCTACTCCGTATTGCAGGCCATCTATTTCTCTTGCGCAACCTTGCCATACATTCACGACGTATTTTGGAGTAGGTGATTCAGCCTCATCCTTGTCTACTATTGCGAAAGATAGGTATGACCCGAACCTTGCGGATGTTTTGATCTTCAGTTCTTTTGAATTTTTATCATGTTTTATTACGCCTGATACAGTGACTGTATTATATCCATACTGGTAAAAATGTTCTTTAACAACTTTTGTTAGTCTGTTAGAAAGTTCTTTTACACTGATTGGTTTTTGAAAATCTAAAATCATGTGAAGCGATGAAATCCGTACGATCTACGTTTGAGACATGTGATGGTGGACCCTGTTGGACTCGAACCAACGACCGACCCGTTATGAGCGGGGAGCTCTAACCAACTGAGCTAAGGGTCCTTGCGATCTTCTTGCAACCGGCAAGTACAAAAATATTTTAGCACAATGTTTCTTTCTGTGGCAATAATTTTTTTTCATTGACAAATGCCTTGAGTTTTTGGTAAAATTCACGTGTAATGTTTGTATTAATAAAGTTTTATGGCACTGAGAATTAGGCTCGCCCGCGGTGGCTCCAAGAAAAAACCTTTCTATCGTATAGTTGTAGCTGAGAATACTTCACCTAGAGATGGTAAATTTGTCGAAAGACTTGGATCATACAATCCATTGATTGAGAAAACCAAGGACGAATACTTGGTAATAAACGAAGAGAGAGCCAAGTACTGGTTATCAATCGGAGCGCAATATACCGAGAGAGTGCAAAAGCTTCTTTCAATAAAAAACATTGTAGGCAAATTTGAGTACAGTAATACACCTAAGAAGTCTGCTCCAAAAAAGAAGGCCCAGGAGAGATTGGCCGCCATTTCTGCAGCTAAGGCTGAAAAAGAGGAGCCGGCTGCATAGCATTATTCCTGGTCTTGTTTTTTAATGGATAATCTTGTTTGTGTTGGGAAGATAGGCAGGCCGGACGGATTGAGGGGTTATAATCGTCTCAACACATACACGTCTGGCTATGATTTCTTTTATAATCACAGGGACCTTCTCGTTGGTTTTCCTGATGATGGCCATGTGAATTACTCAGAAACTGTTGCGTTATTATCTCTTGTAGAATTCAAAAAAAACATATACTACTTCAAAACATCTGATATACGCGAAAAGAACCAGTCACTTCTCGTGAGGATGGATGGAATACATAACAGATCAGATGCAGCAAAGATTGTAAACTGTCATCTGTACATCCTGAGAAGTCAAATGAAAGACCCGGGGCCTGGTGAGTACTACCATAGCGATCTTAATGGCTGTAGCGTGTTTAATATGCATGGTCGTAAAGTTGGGGTTGTTTTGTGCGTGCATAACTTCGGCGCAGGAGATTTTCTTGAAATACGCTTAGATCGCGAGTTTTGTAATAAGAATAATGCTCTAGGAACAATAGGTTTTAATGCAAATAGCATAATAGACGTCAATATTAATGATAAAAAAATTATAATTAACGAGACATTTTTGTTGTGATTATGTGATACAATGACATCGTATGTAAGCTTAATTTATTGCTTTATATATAGCAATTGTGTTTTTATGTTGTGGTGGTGGGGGCAATGTTTAATATATTTAGGAAGAAGTTTATTTATTTTTTGTTTTTATTATTTGTCTGTAATGGTGTTGAGTATTTTTGCTTTGATCAGGGTAATGAAAAAAAAATAGAAGATGAAATAAAATCTTTAGCAAGTGATGCTAAAAATTGTGTTACAGGGGTGAATCAGGCGTTGGATGATTATATAAAGTGCAATGACACTGATGTTGCTAGAGTTATTTGTTTTGCAAAATTGTTTTTGCAAGAACGTCAAGAGATTTTAAAAAATGGGCCTAAAGATTTAGCTTTTTCTACTGGAATTGAGCTAGAGTTGCAGTATAAGAAGAGAATAAAGGAAGCAATAAGATTGGGGGGATCTATTTATTTTGGCTTTGATTGGAAGTGTGGCGTTTTTAATATCCCAAGCTTTAATATTAGTCATGAATCTTTATTTTGTTTCCCAAAATAAACTTCGGCGCTAGATTTATATGCGATATTCATGATATGCAAATAAAGCCTGGACTTGCTTGTTCTTATGGCACTTTTGACAAAGATTTTTCTTGCGGTCCGTCAATTGAAATTTCATTTTCTGTTAGAAAATATGGAACTACTGCTCGTTGTTTTTCTATTAGGTATGATTGTTTATTTGGTTGCGGGAAAAGAGCTACAATTGGGGGTTTATTTAGACCTCAAGAACATGTAGTATCTTTTGGTGCCAGATATTTATTTTTTGGAGAAAAAATGTTTTCACTGTCGTTAGCGGTGGTATCATCTATTAGATATAGACATTTCAAAACTATTAAGAAAGTCTATGATGATCTTTTTGCTAAGTCGAATGATATAAGGCGTGCGTTGGATTTTGATAATACTTCAAGTAAGTTGAATGAATGGTATAATGGTGAAGATCTTAAAAATAATATTAATAATTTCAGGATTGATTGTAACAAATGTATTAATGTATATAAAACATTCAAGAATGCAATACATGATGCAAAAATGTTAAATGTTGCTAATGTTTGTTTTGAGAGAAATGAAAAAAGAAGCAAGATTGCTCAAGCACAGCACAGCTGCTACTATTTTGTGTGAGTGCCACACACAATAGCTTGATTGTGAATAGCCTCAGCCATCTGTAGTTACGACGGATGGCGATATATGCTAATGCAAGTTAAAACAAATACTTACGGAAGTTTTTTAATAAAATCGATGCATTCAGAGCGGCTTGCATCATATCCTCTCGCTACGTACCATCTTTCGCATCTCTCGAGCTTTTTTGAAAAATTAATAGGCTCTATGCCGCAATCTTGCGGTGTAATTCGATAAAATTCCATGCTCTCTGTCATATATTTCTTCAGTATTGCCACATCTATTGCAACGTCTATACCATATTTATAATATATGTATTCAAGATTATCATTCATAGATGCCTCAAGTAGATTCATATATTTCTGGGTTTTTCTTGATGGTTTTACCTCAGAGATGCCCGATGCGCCAAATAGCATGTATAGCTTCGCATCAACCGACAGTCTCAGCCAATCATTTTGTTCAACGCGATCCAGTATATCTTTCTTAATACTGCATAATATTTCTTCGAATATACCGTCATCGTACATTTGTTTCATTGTTGTGAGGCAATATTGGGCCTGCAGTATTTTTGACAACTCTGACAATATTCGTTCAGCTGATAAATTCCTGATTCCATGCTTTGTTGCTGATATAACTGTTCCGTACATACAAGATACGTCGTTGTATATTGCGCAGAAGCGGTAGTAACGAAGTATTCGCAAGTAATCCTCGCGTATTCTCTGTTCTGGATCACCTATGAATCGTATTAGACGATTTTGCAGATCCCCATTTTCAATTGCCCCACAGTAATCGTAGACTTGCCCGTTGCGATCAAGGTATAATGCGTTTATTGTGAAGTCTCGCCTCATTGCATCCATTGAGAAATCGCCGGTTGATACAGTCTCGCAGGCTCTCCCATCACACATCTTGTCTTCCCGTAATTCTGTTATTTCGAATTTTGTATTATCGATTATTGCAATTATTGTTTTGTATGCTATATTTGTTGTTATGCAGTGTATGCCGTTTTGTTCAAGAATACTACTCAGATCTTGTATGTCGTATGCTGCAGCCAAGTCATAGTCAGGGCTCGGTTTTACCGTGTAAAGGAGCTCGTCCCTTACAATACCACCAACAAATCTCGCTTCTATACTATTGGATTCTAGTATATCAAACAGTTTTACAACATGAGGATCCTGTAAAAATTTAAACAACATCAGTCATAACACTCTAAGATATAATTATATTATACTCCATAATTATAAGTATTAATATGTCGCTTAAATGTGGAATTGTTGGTTTGCCAAACGTTGGTAAGTCAACGCTTTTTAATGCTCTGACGGAAACTGTGGCAGCTGAGGCCGCCAACTACCCCTTCTGTACAATCGAGCCAAACGTTGGCACAATCGCAGTACCTGATGATCGCCTGAAGGAGTTGGCACGCATAGAGGGGTCTCAGAAGATTTTGCCAACGACGTTAGAGTTTGTCGACATAGCCGGTATAGTTGAGGGTGCTCACTCTGGGCAGGGGCTCGGGAACAAGTTCCTGGCAAACATACGAGAAACGGACGCCATATTGCATGTTGTAAGATGCTTTGATAACGACGATATAACTCATGTGGCCGGCAGAGTTGACCCAATGACAGATATACGCGTCATTGAAAACGAACTGATGCTTGCGGACCTTGAAAGTATTGAGGGGCGTCTGCCAAACCTTGAGAAGAAAGCCAAGAAGGACGAGAGCCTCAAAAAACTGGTTGAGATGACGCATCATGTACGTGACCTGCTTCAGAACAGCCAACCAGCAAGTAAGCTTGTTTGCAAGGACAACGAAGAGACGGAGCTACTGAAGCAGATGCAGCTCTTAACATCAAAGCCTATGCTGTATATATGCAACATGTCTGAGGATCAGGTTGCGACCGGAAATGATTATACGAAGCAGATCTCAGAAATGTCTGGCGGTAACATTGTGATGGTCTCGGCTCAGATTGAGTCGGAGATTGCAGCTCTAGAATCTCAGGACGAGAAGGACGAGTTCTTGGCTTCAATTGGCTTATCCGAAACGGGCTTGTCTAAGTTGGTGCGCAGCTGCTACAAGTTACTTGGTCTCATAACATACTTTACGGTTGGACCAAAAGAAACGAGAGCCTGGACGATAAACGTCGGTACCAAGGCTCCTGCAGCCGCCTGTGTAATCCATACGGACTTCGAGCGTGGATTCATATGCGCAGAAACGATAAGCTATCACGATTTTGTATCATGTGGCGGATATCAGGGAGCCAAAACAGCCGGCAAGGCTAGGTTAGAAGGCAAGGAGTACGTGATGCAGGATGGAGACGTTGTGCATTTCCGGTTTAACGTATAGTATTACTCATGAGAAACGGAAGCATATAAAATTTATACTTGGCGAAGCTAGATATTTCTGTAGTGGTAAAGCTGTATTGCCGTCTGAGAATTAGTTAAGCGAACTGAGGAATTGTTTCTTAGAATAAATTTGGTAAGCTAAGATCTTATTGGGCAAACACATCCACAATATTGTGAGCCGTGCGTTCTCCTCTTATGATCTTGCCGACCATCTCACACACCGGCATACTCACATTATTGTCTGATGCGATTTTGAGTAGCTGTGAAATTGTATTATACCCCTCGCAGGTTGCATTTGGATTATTGACGCAGACATTTGGTTCGTTGTCAATCAGGCTCTTTCCGAGAGACATATTGCGAGATAGTTCGCTGGATGATGTAAGTATCATATCTCCTATGCCGCAGAAGCTGAGAAACGTTTCGTTCTTGCAGCCAAGAGCATTACCAAGCCTGCATAACTCGTTTAGACCTAGGGTGATGATTGCCGCATGTGCGTCGTGGCCCAACTGTAGTCCGCTGATTATCCCGCAGGCTATGGCTATGACGTTTTTAACTGCTGAACATATCTGGATACCGTCAACATCGTCTGTTGGGTATAGCTTGAGTATGTTGTTGCTTAGGTCTTGTGCAAAGCGTTTGGCATTATCCATGTTTCTGGCGGCTATGTTGGCGCACGAAACCTTGTGTGATGCAAGGTCTATGGCGAAATTTGGGCCAGCGAGATACGATATTATCGATCCACGGAGTTCGTCTTCAAACAAATTAAACAAGTATGTGCCGTTATCGAGTATACCTTTCGAACATATTACTACGTTGCTCTCCGCAAACACATTCTTTGTAGCGCCAATAATATCGCGTGTCACCTTGACTGGGAATGCCCAAAAAACATAATCGGAGTCTGCAATTGAGGTATCGTGCTTGTCTAAGAGTCTCATTGACACATTGCCAGGTAATTCAAATTGCGGCAGAAACTCGTTTATCCTGTTTTTGTTTGTCGTGTCTACGTGATCTTGAAAACAAGAGTAGAGCAGGACTTCATCATAGTTCCCAGAATATGCGATTGCTAATGAAGTACCAAAGGCTCCGGCACCAAGAATGGATATTCTCTTACTCAATTGTGTTTGTATGATTGCAATAGTGATTCCCTCGCATTGTATCACAATATTAACGGTCTTTGCAAATGCGTCTGAGTTATCTATTAACTTGGTCATGTATAATTATTACTGAATAGGTTTGTGTGTAATCTGTTATGTTTCTGATAGTTGGCCTTGGAAATGTGGGCGATAAATATAAGTACAACATACATAATGCTGGTTTTATATTTGCCGATATACTGCAGGATCGTATGAATTTCCAGTGGTCTGATAAGTTTAAATCTTCATATGGCGTCTTTAACCATGGCTCTTCCAAGGTCTTTGTGCAAAAGCCTTCAACATACATGAATAGCTCGGGCGAGGCAGCCCTTGCTATACAATCGTTTTACAAGATTCAACCGCAAAACATAATCGTTGTGCATGACGACATAGACCTCAAGGACGGAGATATACGTATGAAATGTGGCGGAGGTCACGGGGGGCATAACGGCCTTAGAAGCATAGACGCAATGATCGGTAGCGGGTACTGGCGCGTGAGGGTTGGGACAGGAAGACCTGACAACAAGGGTGATGTTGCAAACTTTGTTTTGGGCGATTTTAAGAGGGATAGCCTGGAGAATATCGTTCGGAAGTATCATTGTATCATTGATAATTTTGATATGTTGCTGGGGCTGAATGAGGATAAGAGCTCCGTCAACAAGATATTGTCAAAAATTTCTTTATCTACTCCTATCTCTTGCTAAGTTGGACAATTTTTTTACTCTATCACCTTTGGTACAGAATACATATCGTATTTTACGCAAGACGCATTCGATAGAACATCTTTGTGATTGCAGTTCATATCTACGATATCTTGCCGTCCTTGATTGTATAATGTTGGGTCATCCTCTTCTATTTCTACACCAGACACATCCACTTTTTGCAGCTTGTCTATCCAGTCAAATATCGTGTTGAATTTTGCAATAAATGATTCGAGTTTATCTTGTTCGATTTCTATCTTCGCAAGACTGCAAATTTTTTTGAGCTCTTGTTCTGATATCATTGTTATTCAAATCCTATGGGGTCTACTATATTCTACCACATGGTATATGTGATGTTGAAGTCTTGGGCCCAAATCTTCCCAGCCTAATACATCTACCATCACAACAACTCATCAATACTTCAATTTGCCCTCAAATTACAAAGAAAGATGTGCTTCTGTATAGATTTTATTAATCTAGACATCGCAAAGATTTTATATGAAATGCTGCCAGACAAATAGATAGATTAATCAATGAAAGACAGATGGATTAATAGCTAGATGAATAAAGAAAAATATAAATAGATATGTAGATGTGCAGATATAGAGCGATCATAGATCGCTCTATCATATACTGCTTATTCTTTTTGTTTATTTTGGTGGATGGGGGTGTTATTTGTGGGGTGTGTAGGTTGAGATGTTGGTGGTGCGGTTTTTCAGCTCTTCAATGCCAGTTTTTATTTTACCAAGTTCCCTTTGAAGATAATCACGACCGGTATTATCTGGTTTGTTATCATCGCTGGAATTTGCAAATAATTTTGTCATAAGTTCGTCAATCTTAGCTCCTACCCCATTATATTCTTGATTATATTTTTGGATCATAGAGATTATGTACTGTATATTTGTTAGTGTAATTTTGTATTTTGACCATATAGGTACTATTGTTATATCTATAAAGAAAAAAAGTTGATAGTTATCAAAAATTATTTTTTCATCAACGGTCTGTTCATTCTGTGGTATCATTTTGTATTTTTTCATTTGTGTTTTTATAGACTGAATATATGACTCAGCATCGTTTATATGCTCTTGCGTTGCATTAATCATTTTTTTTATGTCTTTTAGTTTTTGTATATTGTTACTAATAGATTTATCATGTAGGCGTTTAAGCAATAATATCTGCGTATTCGATACCACACTCCATTCTCTGTTGAAATCTAATTTTTCTTTGATTGCGGCCAAATTTTGTTCTTCTAATTCTATATCTTTTTCTAATTCATTGTACTCACTATCCAATTGATTTGACATTTTTCGTAGCGATTCTTGATTAATTTTGTGGGTCCTGGTGTCATAAGCTATATAGCCTACGATAGAATTGTAAAAATTATTCATTTTTAGTATAAGTTCTTTTTCTATGTTGCTAAAATTCATTGCTACATTAGTCGACATTTGCTCTAAAACTTTCGACTTTCTAAGGTCTCGTAATTCCTTTCTTGGACTAACACCTTCACCATGTTGTTCATTTTGCAAACTAATATTATCTAATGCTGAAACACCAAAAAGCGATTCAACTATCATAACCATATAGATTACAAATTTAATTATCTTCATAGCAAGTTCAGCAATCTGTAAAACATATGATATTTTAATTAAAAAAAATAACATTTGTCAATATATGTTGTTTCATTGTGCATACAAATAATATAAATTCACTACAAAGTAAATATATATTCTTCCAAGAATATATAAGGAACATACAAAATACTTTAATCAAAAAAAATTATAAAAATTTTTTATTAACATCTCATTGACACCTTAAAAATGTAATGCTACTATCAACATATAATTATTTTATTTTAGTGCAATATTACACATATTGATGGAGGATATTCTAAATGAAGATAAATAAAAGAGTTATTAAATTTTCTGCTTCTTTAATGTCCTTTGTAATGATGTGCAACAATTTTGTTGTTGATTGTCTGACAAGACCAGGCAGTGAAAAAGACCAAAAGCTGTACGATTGTTTCCAAATATTGCGCGAGAAACTAATCGAAGATGATGCAAAAAATGAAATAAAAGCTAAGATAAAAGATAAAATTAATCTTATTACAAATAATAAACATAAATTGCAAACTGAATTTGCCTCAACAGTATTGGAACAGTATCAAAAATTCATTGCATATTATGAGGATTATTATACTGGATGGGTTGATAAGTTATCTGAATACGTGAAAGAGCTAGATAGTGTGAGAGATATTAGTTACGAAGATGCTGAACCAGCTATCAATTTAATAAAAACATATTATGATAATATTAGTTTTAATATTTGTGATGATACTTCTAATTATGGTAATTATTTTTTGAATAGTTTTGAATTAGGAGAACAAAATACACAATATGAATGCAACGACAACAAATTTGTTATTAATGGTATAGAGCTATATAGCTATCAAAAATTACAAGAGATAATGAATTTTCTAAAAAACAACAACAGAGATCAAGAAACATACGATGAATACAGCTTATTAGAAGAGGAAATCTCTGAATCATCAACATCTTCAGAAGAAGACTTTGAATTTTTCAACGATAGTATACAAACAGAAAATATACAACAGAACGTACAAGAGTCAACACAATATAACGAATTTTGCTCATCTTACGTAAAAAATTATACAGAATTGCTTAATCAATTATCTGAACACATACAAGCACTAGATAAGATGAAACATATTAGTTACAGAGAGGTTAGAGAAGTTATTGAATTAATAGATACATATTACAAAAATATTTTTAATGATATTTTTGATAATATTCGTTTCAATATTTATAATAATATTATTTTTGCTAATAATTTTCGTTCGAATGTGTCCAACTTTGAAGAACACGAGATACAAGTTAAAAACAACAACGAAGAATACATTTCTCACGATATAGAGCCAAATCACTATACAGAATTAGAAGAAGTAATGAAGACACTAATAGAACAAAATACACATAATGAAGAACAGAAGGCTTTAAAAGAATTAAAAGATACAATATCGTCACAATCCGTAATACAAATCACCAACACAAACATACACAACAAACTCCCAACCCAACATTACAATAACTCAGATCCAGCTAAGATACATACCGTAAGAA
>CANBDL010000017.1 GCA_947367345.1 uncultured Alphaproteobacteria bacterium
CAGAAGGGTAAAAACAAAGAAGAAGGTAAGTCTGTATGTGTTCTTGATTTCCAGTCTGGAAGTGTGGAGCAGAAGTAGACGCCAGAATAAACAGCAGCAATATATCTTTGTTCTTTAAAGATATCGTTGCTCTCTCACATAACTTGCGTCACTTATTCTCAAGATTAACCCGAAATTGAAATACAGGATCTATTCTTTTGCCATTGTTATTCTCGCGTATTTTTGTAGGAAATGACACAGCAATTTTTAAGTTACATAATTTTGTCCTGACTCTTGCGCCTAAACCAATACCAACAAAAGGTTTTGCAAACCCGGCATTACCGCAGTCAACAAAACACAACAAATCTATTGATTTGTTTACATTCGCTATAAATTCAGCTCCAAATGCATACATAAATCTTGATCCAACTGGCTTATTGTCATCCTCAGAAAGCTCTCCGGCCATTTTTTCTCCGTAACCCCTTAACGAGGTAGCGCCACCACAAAACAAACGTTTTTCTCTTGGTACATCCTTTGAGCCAAATATATTTCCTATACCGCCATGTATTTCAATAGCAAATTTATTGTAGAAACTATTATTTATAATTGGTATATAAAGTTTTCCATTAAAAATAAGATTAATAAATTGCTCATCCTTGAAAAAGTAATTACACATAGTTATATCAGAACTAAATCCAAACATTCTGTTGTTATTCTTGTTGCTATCAAACAACAGCTGAACACATGGTATACCTAGAACAGAATAACTATTTTTGCCTCCGTTAACATTAAAGAATTCAAGGGAAGACCAGCACTTTAACATGACGCGATCAGTAATCTGCCAAATTATATTTATGTTACTAATAACGCTCATATCGTGGTGGGCAATTTTATCAACAATAATATGGGAATCCAGGTCTCTCCTGTAACCAAACAAATCCCTCAAATAAACAGATAAATCTAATTTTGCGTTATTTCCACCTCTGCAAAATAATTTATTCATTAAGCAATCCAGCTGGATATATCCGCCGGAATTATCAATATTGTATCTTTTTATATTTCCACCTAGACTCAAATAATCATCGAAGTTCCCTCCAGCAAACATAGTTAATCTATTTACAGGCAAAAGGTCTATTGCGACGTCAATATCATAAATATTTTTTACAGATGAATCTTGCTTGTCATCATACAACATATTATCTTCATTTGGTTTGCATAATTTTATATCAATTGCCTTAAAAATATCTGTTGATAAAAGAATATTTTTCGTCTTCTCAATCGATTGAATACTATACAATTCATTTTTCTTCCACTGTATTCTGTTTTTTATGAATCGTAAAAATCTTTTTCCGGGTCGCTTCCCAGCAACATTGATATTTGTATCTCCAACAACTATCTTGTGTCCAAGAGTAATGATGTATGTAATTTTGACATATTTTGTTTTATGATCATGAGCTACGTTGATTTTATAAATCTTGGCGAACAAATAACCATGCTGCTTCAAATATTCTAAAATACTATCTCCAGCGCTTAAAACAACATTATTTGAAAAATATGAGTCATGCTTTATACCAACTAGTTCATATAGCTGGAATACAGTCATATCAAATTTTTTATTTGTATCTCTGAAGCCAAAACCCATGAAACCTATTCTATATCTCTGGCCCAAGCATAATGAAAACTTTATATTCTTCTTCTCGTCTATACTGTATTTAATACTTGCGTCCAGATATCCATGCATATCTAGTATGTCCTTTATTGTTTCAACATCTCTGTTTATACATATATCATCCAAAACATAAATATCAGAATCGCACAAAATTGAGGCCTTGATCCTATCCAAGATATCTCCGCCAATATCTGCATCTACGCATTCTATAATTACTTTACAATCAATATTTATGCTCGAAATTAATAAAAAAATATAGTAAAACCAAATATACAAACTTTTATGCCTAACCGACATTTACTACAGCTCCCTTCAAACCAAGTATAGCTTTTGCTTCAACATCAGTCATGGCACCGGCAATCTTCATTTGTACGTTGGCTCCAATCTCAGTGTTCATCTTGGCCGATAATTTTAAATTCATTCCCTCAATGGCGCAATCCATATTTGCTTTACACAACATTTTCTGCTTTGCTGAATATTGTATATTTGCATTTGAGCTCATTATTATATCTTTTTCTGCCTCTATTGCAATATTGCTACCAGATTTGATTGATATATCCTTGTCTGCCTGGATATCTATGCCATCTTCAGATTGTATAGATATTTTTTTCTTTGATGTAATCAAAATTGCGCCATCTTTTACTTTTATAACATGATCGCCCTTTTTTAACTCTAATGTTCCATCGCCCTCTTCTACAACAATTTGGCAATTACCTTTTTTGAGTGCGATAATATTATCACCCTCCTCTATATCAACAATATTGTTGCCCTTCTTTATCTTTAAAACATTATTTGCCTCTTCTTCTTCATTTTTAAATTCAGTAACCTTACTACCTTCCGCCAAAATTTCTTTAATATCACCCTTTTCTGTAATCAAGATCCAATCCTTCTGGGCATGAAACTGTATTCTCTCCTCATTTTTTTTGTCATCAAAAATGACCTGATTGTATCCTTCTCCATCTACAGTCTTTGTTGTCAACGAAGTAATCTCTTGCGCCTTGCAATCTTTATGCATTGTATTAGGTCCATTGTAGAGGCTGCCTATAACTATTGGATTATCTATGTCTCCATTCGCGAATATAACCAATACCTCTGCTCCCGGCCTATGATAACAGGTTGCCCCAAAATTATTATTTGCTACAATATTTGCGCATCTAACTCTAGAGGTCATGCCAAATGGAAATTCAACAAGAATCATCCCTGCATCATCAATATCAATATCCTTGTCTATCTTGCCGTCCTTATCTACAACTGTAGCAATATATGCACCATGTTTAACCGGCTTTTCATGCATACGCTGTGGCCTAAAAACAACATCGCTCTTAACTGCAATAAAGGAATTCCTGTATAATGCGCCATCTTCAGCATATATATCTATGACGTGATTCGCCCCCACAACCAAGAAATCTCCATTGCAATTATTGTCCTCCGCTCCATCTATCTTACAAACAAAGCCTGCGCCAATCTCACAGCATAAACAATCAGCACTGATATACTTATCCAATGATGCATGACGCTCAATCTCTAGCTTAGCTATTTTATCCCCATCACTCTTGGAATCAAAAGCTATATCAAACATTGAAATTTTTCCGCTTTTTGCATCGTTATTCTTGGCACTCGATGACACAATCTTTGCAGTTTTTGTATCATATGACGTTATCTCTACTTCCTTAATGCCTCCAGATTGAACAAGAGATAGATTGAATACATTATCAAAATCATTCTTGCCGGTTGTCTTTAGTGATATAAGCTTTGTTGGCATTTTTGGGCATCCACCATTTTTATCTACTATATTTAACGTATCCTTCCCATTTTCATGTTTAAAGAAGTAAAAATATCCATTCTCCTCCATAAGTCTAGATATAAATTCAAGATTTGTTTCGTTGTACTGAGTTGTAATCTCTTTTTCTTTCCCAGACGAAACTTGAATCTTTACATCACTGATGCCACTCACCTGCAGCAAACTCTTGATCAAATCATCTGGCTTCTTTTTTATAAAAATATTGTAAGTTTTTATGTAATTACATTTAGAAAACGTAGACATAGCCCTTACACATAAAATATTACTTTTTGTAATGTGGTCTCGATCTATGACTGGCACAACCTCAAAAGAAGCTTCAACAATAGTGCCAGAGAAATATCTTTTTTTCTGCCCGCCTATTTCATATCCTTGCTCTGGGTCGTAAATTATTTCAATAGAAATTTGCGTACCTAAAATCTCTTTAACATTTATATCATCAAGTGTTTTAATGTATAAAGTCATATCAGTCAGAGATGACAAATGCTCGTCTATGTTAGCTTTCAACAAAACAGCCGTCTTAAGTTTACTGTGAATAACCTTAAAAACTGAATTATCTTGTTCTCCGCCCTCGATAAGAATTTCTTTTAAAAAATTTGCCCTATCATCGGAAGATAGAATATTTTCTCTCGCTAAAATACCATCTTTGTAAGATTGTTGCTTTCTGACTCTAGAAAACATCGCAATATGAAATGCAGAATATATAAGACAATTATACTATACAGAAGATAATACAAGTCCCAACAAAAACAACAAAAATCTATCAAGCCTACACAAGGCCAAAATACTATATAGAACATACATATAGTAAAAGCCCACAAACACTAGGCAATATCAAGATTATTCAAATACTTACAAAAATGATGCATCAGATTCACGATCTGCCCGATCATTCAAGCAAGATACATATTTAGGCTCTTCATTTTTTTGCTCTTCAGTCTTGTTGTCTTTGTCTGATACTTTATTTTGTTCCTTACCAGGATCTGGCTGCTCTACTTGACGCTCCTTCACCTCGCCGCCATGTGATTTATCAGATTCTTCCTTTGCCACAAGTCTATCTTTATCGCCATCAGTTTGATTCTTCTTGTTCTTTTGTTGTTTCTTTGGTTGAGTTCTTGTGGCGGTTATTGTAATAGAGCCCTCACGGTTACTTCCGTCAGAAACACCAGTACTCACAACCATGTCAACGCGACCTATTTTTCTGGAAACCTTAACATTCTTGAAGACAATCCCATCGAATGTTTGTTCATTATTACCATCGTCCACATAGACGGATATCGTGCCTTTACTTTCATCATATTTCATAGATTTGATATTATATGTTTTGCTATTATTGGTTTCTTTATTATTGGTTGCTTCATTATTGGTTTCTTTATATTTATACTCAACATTATATTTACTGCACTTCAGTGTCTCTAATAGATGCACAAACTGTTCATGAGTCAGTTCAACTGATTGATCATCGCTTGTCTTTTTATTATCATTCATACCAGTAGCACCATGTAATACAGAAGATAAAGATGAATCCAATTGCAATACATCATATTTTAATTTATTTTGGTTACACAAAGCAATTATTTTGCTACGCCGAGACATAAGAGTACACTTTGCTTCTAGCAAAATATCCCGCAGAGTGTTCTTGTTGTCAAGGGCATTGTTATTTAATTTATTCGTACTACCACATAAAACAGATATCATCTTTTTAAGGTCATAGCTATTTATTCTTAATTTACGTTCTTCCTTATATTGTTGTTCTTTTGCTTTGGATTTGCCACTGCTTTCAATACATTTACTCTTTCTCACACGTGTAAATATAATCTCTGATAAGCGATGGAATTCCCCACAATCAAACTCTTTGTTATTTAGTACAATGCTGGAATTACGAGATATTTTCTGAATCATCGCACTAAGCTTTGTAATATCTTGCTGTATATCATTATATTCACTTAATTCATCCTTTATATTCAGCCAACCAGACGCAATTGAGGCTATGTATTGATCACCAACTAAACCACCTTGTATTTCAACGCCCAAAATTCTCATGATTTCTTCAATAAGCCGGATAGCCCCATAGAATTTCTCATGCTCGAAGCCATTAGCTTTCATCGATGAATCGACTCCAACATAGCTTATCTGGGTTCCTTGGTCCACCGATTCAACCTTTGTCCTTCTTTTTCTCTTCCGGTGACTTCCTGATTGTCCATCATAACGACTAAGCGACGTTCCGCCAATCGTTAGCTCTGTGCTGCTTCTAGTACTAACTCTAGTATTGCTAGAGGTCCTAACTGATCGCGCATTAACACTATTTCTTTGTGCAGATACATCTCCAGCCAAACCACGTGAAGAACTGGAGAAGCCTCCATTGATGACGTAATCACCATCAATGATCTGGCGTCTTTGTACGTCAAAAAATTCAACAGAGATATCTATCTTCCCAGCGTAGAAATCAACCACCTTAACATTAAACTGAACGCATCTACATAAATCATCAGGATTTTTGCTACGACACTCTTCCTCGCTATCTGTTGTAAAGATAATCTCGAGAATATTGTTATTATGATTATGCTCCTGTGAATTATTATTTAATTTCGACGTTTTATCAGAGTATTTCTTGTACAAAATTGTTGCGCCCTTAGTAAGAGCCTCATAAACACAAATAGCATGAGCATCAATAATGCTGTTGTATTCAGAAATTAACCTCTTTCTGAGATCCATAAGCCTACTCGATAATCCATCTGGAATCTTTTCAAAATATAAACCGCCATATACATCCTGAGTACATTGCGGCACAAATGCTCTTGATGCTAAAGAATTATACATAACAAATGATCTAATACTCTTAATACCAGCCTGTTTCAAAAGACGTACAACAAGATCCTTTAATAACTCAGGATCTTGTCCTTCAACTAAATCAATGTAACTAGTATCACTCGAATCACGCAAAGCTTGTACATCATCTTTAAATTCGCCAACATTTCTATTTTTATCTAGATTCTTTCGTGATGTACGGCTCTCAACACTCTCGCACATACACATTTGATTGCCCCTGTCTACTGCATCAGCAAAAACATCAAAACATATATGAGACGCAAAGCAAAACGCAACCAAGCAAGATATTAAAGATTTATATTTGTTAGCATAAAACATCATTTGACAGTACCAAATACTGCTAGTTGATGTAATGCTAATATAATAAACTTAAAAATAAGTTAAGATTTCAAAACTTTTACAGGATCTACGTGAGAAGACTTTATTGCAGGATATATAGCAGCAAGAATACATATAACAATAGCAGCAATAGATATCTGCACAACTGTAGAATATTCTAAAGCACAAGGCAATCTTGATGATATGAAATACGAATCATCAAATATCTCGTATCCCAGGAGACCCTCAATGTATGCTTGTATATCAGATATATTTCTACCTATCACTACACCCAACACAATCCCCAAAAACGTTCCTCCAAAACCTATCATACAGCCTATCATTAAAAATATCGATAAAACAGATAATCTAGTTGCTCCTATAGTTCTTAGAATAGCTATGTCTTTATTTTTACTGTTGCTTAACATGGTAAGACTTGAAATAATGTTAAATGCCGCAACCAATATAATTATAAAAAGTATCAACGACAAAATATTTTTCTGAACACGCAATACCTGCAACATACCATTGTTCTCATGAGAAAAGCTCATGATCTTCAAATAATCGTTATTGTGGTTTGCTATTTCTTTACCAACGCTATTCACATTCTTTGAGTTTTTCAGCAATATCTCCACAGAGCTAATCTCGTCATCAAGATCAAGAAAGTTTTGCAAAGTATCGAGAGGCATTAAAACATAATGACAGTCATATTCATACAAACCTGTATCGAATACACCACCAACCCTAAAAACATCTTCAAATGGCATCGGCCCAAGTGGAGTATTTTTAGCATTCGGTACAAAAAGAGTAACCTCATCTCCAACGCCAACATTCAAGATATTAGACATGCGAGCACTAATGAAAACACAATCCTTAAAATTATCTATGACAATATTGTCAAGTCCACCAGATATAAACTTTTTGTCAATGAGTCCTGCCTTATCCATACCACACACAACGATACCTCTCGTCACTTTATCCTTAATAACGAGGGCCTCTGTCTCAAGTATAGGTATTGCATATACCACTTCCTGGATATTATTTGTAGATTTAAGTATATTTTTATAGTTTGTAATATGATTCTTTCTGCTGCTTTTTACAACAATATGACCCCTTGCCATAGAATATTTATTGAGCAACTCAACCTTAAAGCCGTTCATTACCGATGTAACTATTATCAAGGCTGCAACACCTATTGCTATCCCAAAGAAAGACAGCCATGTGGCAAGAGAAGTAAAGCCAGAATCCTTCTTTGACCATATGTATCTTTTGGCCACAAAGAATGAATACATTTGATGACACTTAATTGCGTATAATATAATTTCAGTATACATCCAGACACAATAATTTCGTTTTATGAACGTAGTAATACTAGGAGCTGGCTCCATAGGAATAAAAATAGCAAAACAATTATCAATCATGGAATACAATATATCAATAGTTGATAAATCCCCACAAAGAATAAAGTATATATCCGATAAAATAGATGTCAAACATGTAGTTGGGCATGCATGCGACATAAACACTCTCAAAGAAGCCGGAATAGAGAAGGCTGATATCGTAATTGCTATGACGCCATATGATTCTGTTAATATCCTTGCCTGCCAAATAGCTTCACAGTCATTCAAAACGGAAACCAAGATAGCGAAAATAAATAATTCTCTGTATTGTAGAAACGGAACAACAACAAGCGGATATATAGATTTTGTTGTATCTTTCGATCAGGAAATACTTGAGATAGTCAAACACGGCATGTACATAAGAAACGCACTATCGGTTTTTAAGGTAAAAAACGCCTTAATCATTACAACTGTATGCAAAAACAATGCGCCAATCTTGTCGGGCTTATACACACAAGATATACAGGTATATGATTTGATATCAATAATAGACATCAAGAGAAACAAAGTACATCAAGAGAAGACTAGCATAAATGATATACAGCCCGGAGATGAAATAACCTTCTGCGTAGATACCACAAATAAACAAGAAGCAATGAAACTTTTTGGCTACGATGATAACAACAAGAATACAGTCATAATAGGGGGTGGATACATATCAAAAGCCATCAATAGTATAAATATAGAAAATACAATTAACATAAAAATCATAGAAGATGATCTCAATACAGCAAACATCTTATCAGAAAAAACAAACATAGACATCATACACGGCAATCCTATGAATTTCGATGTCCTAGACGAATCATGCGTTAAAGATTCTGTAGTTGTGGCAATGACAAAAGACGATAAAGCAAATATATTATCAGGTCTATACGCTAAGAAAGCAGGCGCGTCATACGTATCAGTACTTCTACACGATATCGGACACGTACGATTAACTGACAAGCTTGATTTTTCGTCAATTCTCGATGCAAAAAGCTCTATCGTGAATAAAATAATCGGCTACATTCATAAACAAGACAAATGCAATATAACATCAATCAATGAACGAGATTTAATTTCCATAGATATCAAGAGAAATAGTTACTTCGCCGGAATGAAGATACTTGATATAGAGTCCGAGTACAAGATAAGAGTCGTAACGCTTATAAGAAGTGGAGCTCAGATATCATTCAGTAAAAACTATATAACCAACAATGGAGACACTATCATAGTACTTGTCAAAAAAAATAAAACAAAAAATATAATCAACCTAGCCGCATCAAGACCTGAATATCTATAAATACATCCGTCAATCTGGAATCCACCCCAAGCAATCTTTCTCAATTTTCCAATCCAATAACAAAAAACATTGTTTATATGATAAAATGACCAGGTAATCTGCATGTGAATTTAATCAAGATGTACACCTGGAATCTGCAAGACATATATGAAGACAACAATATTTCTGTTCAAAACGATATTAATCTTCTAGATAATCTTGTAAAAAACTTTCAAAAATACAAAGATTACTTGGAAATACATTTGGTACAGGATGCAATAAAAAAATACGAGGAGATCTCATCGATAATAAAAAAGCTGTCAGTATACTCATTCCTATACTCAGTCACTCAACTCAACAACCCTGATGCCACGAGATTCACACAGAAAATTAATGAAAAACTGGCAAACATAAGTAGTCAAATAGCGTTTTTTATAAATAAAATCAGTGCCATGGATTATAAAGCTCTAATGGGCTATCTTGAGCACAACAAAGATCTCTCCGAGTATAAACTATGGTTTGAAAATATTTTTAAAGACAAAGACCATATCCTAAGTACAGAAGCTGAGGAAGTACTAGTAAAAAAATCGACAACATCACGAGAGTCATGGGTAAGGCTATACAACGAACTACTTTCCAGAATAACAATAAAATACAAGAATACAACCAAGAATATATCACAGATGATTGAAATAGCAAACCACAATATGCACCCAAGAGAAAGAGAGATCGCTACATGCTCAATAAACCAGGAATTATCAAAGCACAGCTTTTATATAACACATGTATACAATAATATAATGCTTGATGTATCAACTGAACAAAATCTCAGATCAAGATATCTGCCAGAGTCAGAGAGACATGTACATAATAATATATCGCAAGAAGATGTTAATAAATTAACAGAAACCGTTATATCTAACTACGCCAAAATACCGCATAGATATTATAAAATTAAAGCCGCACTACTTGACAAAGAAAAATTAGAATACTGGGACAGAAACGCGCCGATCACAAAGTCAAACATACTTACAAGAAGAATCAACTACCAAGAAGCATGCGATATTGTTCTTGATGTTTTTGGTAAATTTTCGCCTGTATTTAGAGACATAGCGTATAAATTTATCAATGAATCATGGATAGACGTATATCCAAAGATTGGTAAGGACTCTGGAGCGTTTTCTTGTTCTTGCACAATAGATACTCATCCGTATATAATGCTAAACTATAGCGACAATATCAGGGATGTATACACTTTAGCCCATGAACTTGGGCATGGAATACATCAGTATTTGTCAGCAGACAAAGGAACATTGCTGTCAAATACACCAATAACAATATCCGAAACAGCATCATTATTCGCAGAAAAAATGTTGTTTGAATACATGTTCAACATGGCCAAAACAAAAGAAGAAAAAATAGACCTCATATGCGCAAGGCTGGACGACATGATCAACTCAAACATGAGGCAGATAGCGTTTTTCCAGTTCGAAAGAGAATGCCATGACAAAAGAAAAATCGGCGAACTGTCGCATGGGATGATATCAGAAATATGGCTCAACATACAAAAGAATGTCTGCGGAGACCATGTAAATATAGATGAACGTATATCGAACTTATGGTCAATCGTATCGCATTTCTTCAATTGTCCTTTCTATGTATACGCATATTCATTCGGAGAAATCTTCGTAAATGCGCTTTATGCTCAATATCAAAAAATTGGAGATCAATTTATAGATCAATACATACACACACTATCTAGGGGAGGCATAGACAGCTACGAAACGATTGCCGATAATTTTAATCTAAATATCAAGGGAAATAATTTTTGGCAAAGCGGTCTAGATAGTATAATCGCACAAATCAATCTTTTAGAGATATATATGTGATTTACAAGAATACAAGAATTTATATATCAATACTTTGCATCACAGTCTCGTGTATTGTTTTATTGCAAAATAATCGCATTCAAAACATGATATTATCAACATTGTGTGGCAAAGACATAGCAATATCAATAGGAAAAACGCAAGGCATATTCCCGTTTAGCTTCAGAACACAAGATATATACATACAAAACAAAAGAAATAAAGATACAGTAAAAATAAACGATATACAATGTAAATTCAATATACTTACATTGCGTATATCTTATGCAAAAATTAATAAAGTAAACGTCAAAAAAGAATACATTGATTACGTAAACATTATTAATGTTATAAGACTTATTACTAATGCTCGAATACATAGACTGTATTTAGATGAATTCACTATACGAAATTATACAGTTAAAGATATAAATATGCATATCAATAAGAAAAGATCATCATTCGCATCATGCAAACTTGGTACAACACCAATAAAAATAATGGGTGATCTTGGGAATACTATATCACTCATGCTTTACATCGGACACAACAAACATAAACCAATACAAGTTTTAGCAGACAAAAATATAAGCAATATATCACTTAAAACCAATCATTTTAATGCATCGTGCCATATAGACTTGTCACAATTATACGGATATATAGATACAAAAAACACAAGAACAGCATATCAAATTAATATAAACAACAGCATCACAAGTATTAAAATAAATTCAAACAAGATGAATATAGCACTTGAATACGATAAGAATAACAATATTACTCAAATTCAAAAATGCAATCTATATGGAATATTGGATGTTGATAAATGCATGTTGAAAAATGGTAAAACCAACGAAATACAAGCGAGAATTAAAAATAAACCATGTATATTGATAAAAAATATAAATCTAGCAAATACACATAGTTTATTTGAAGCAATAAACATTAAAGATTTAAACCTCAAAGACCTAAGCAAGGACATGGACGGCATCATCAATTGCAACATAACTCATGATAAAAATATAATCCTTGACTGCAAATCAAAGAAAATAAACTACAAGAACAAAAGTATTGAAGATTGTAAAATATCCGGTATATACAGTCCAGACAAACTGGAGACTAATATAGAAGCGACAATACTAAATAGACCATTCAAGCTCAATGCAAAAATAGACTGCAATAGATGGATAATAAACTCAAAGTCAAACGTACAAATTGCAAGCAAAGGAAACATAGATATATCGCAAATAAGCTCCAACAAGAAAATTATTCTCAAAAGCTCATACGATGTAAGCTGCAGGGGACCCCTCAATAACATCCGTTATTACGGATGGGCCAAATGCACGGAGTTTAAATTCATAGACACAAAAACCAATATATTCCTAGCTGAAGGCAAATTTGATGCAAAACTTATGGATAAAAATCTAGTATTAGAAAACTTCATAATTAAAGATATAAAAACAAAGAACGGATATATTACAATGCAAGGATCAATAGATCTTGACGCATTATATTCAAATCTCCATGTTAAAATCGAAAACTTCACTCCGTATATTACGAAACAATTAAGTTATATGCTTGGCGGTAGAATATCAATATCCGGAAGCTACTCAGATACTATAAATGTGTCCGGAGATGTAAATATATCAAATCTATCATACAAAAACATTACATCATTCGCGATTAACAAAAATATATCAGAAAACATAGCTTCATATCTAAATAGCATACCAATCCTAAAGAAAACATGTCTAAATATAAATATTCATGGAGATAAACTAAACATATACGACTACAATTCACATTTTGAAGTTGGAGAATTAGTTTTGCCTAAAAATGTCTTCAATACAACATGGAAACTATCATCCACAAATATCACTGGTTTTGCGTCAGACCCAGTAATAAATTTGAGCGCCTCATTGCAGGACGGATATATCAATATATACGATAAAAAACATGATTTCGTATTCGGGGATATAAAAATCAAAAACGCAAAGCTTCGCAATTTCGACGACATAACATTTGCAATGAAAATAGATCATAAAACAAATAAAGTACCTTGCACTATAATCCTAGAACTAGACAAAATCAATAAAAAAATCAACATATACAGCCAACCTATTATGGATCAGAGAGATATTATATGTCTCTTATTATTTAAAAAAATGTATAGCGAAACTAAAAGCAGTATAAACGAATATCAAGCTCTATTATCCATAATAAGAAATATACAAAACAGATATTATAGCTTGGGCGTTATAACAGAAATATTAAACAACTTAAAAATAGAAAAAGATTCAAATATAAATAAATATTCAATATCGCTGTCTAAAGACATAGGAACATTAAATACATGCATTGTATATCATACAACACATACTCAAGACGGGCAACAGGACCATGAAGCAGAACTTAAAATAACCAAGAACATAACAGAAAACAATAACGTTGGATTAGCCTGCATTTTTGGGAAAAATAAAAAAATTGGTGCGCATCTAGAATGGAACTACAGATTTTAAAATACAACATATTTATCATTAAAGCCAGAAGAACATTCTCGTACAGTTACGACGGAGATAAACTGGAAGCAGGAACTATAGTCGAAGTAGACTTCAGGAATAAAAAATATCTCGGCATAGTAATATCAATGTCAGACTACACAGATGAAACCAAGAACATCTCTAATGTTACCGGATATATCATACCAAGCGCATATATAGATTTCTGTAAATTCATAGCAAACTATAATCTTGCCAAGGTTGAAAATTTCTACAACATGCTTCTGCCATTCGATCGAAAAACATTTTTTGCAAGTTCAAGACGCAAAATCTGCGGTGATCACGATAAAGAAGATCATAATCCAGGAATAAACAATATAAAACTCAACAACGAGCAGCAAGATGCAATGAATAAAATAATAGAATACAGCAATTGTTTCAATGCAATCCTACTCCACGGCATTACCGGCTCCGGAAAGACAGAGGTATTCCTGAAGGCCGTAAACCAAATCATGTCGACAGGAAGACGCCAAATACTTATACTCGTACCAGAGATAGCTCTTTCCGTGAGTATAGAAACCAAGATCTCTAAGTACTTCGGCGCAAATGTATATTCATGGCACACGGGAGTTACAGCGCCACAAAAACGCGCGATATGGAAGAAGGCCATAGCAGGAGACCCAATGATAATAGTCGGGGCAAGGTCTGCGTTATTCATACCGTTCGCAAGTCTAGCCTGCATAATAATTGACGAAGAACATGATAAATCATACAAGCAAAGCGATACACCACTGTATAACGCAAGAGATATGGCTGTATATCTAGCAAAATTACGCGACATACCAATCGTTCTAATATCGGCAACACCATCAGTTGAAAGTTATAATAACGTTATATCAGGGAAATACAAATATATTAAACTAACATCCAGGTTTTTTTCTGATGCCAAACTTCCTGAAATCATTATAGACAACATGCACCTTGCAAACAAAATATACGATAACTTCCTAACCGATTTCTCGCTCAAGAAAATCAAAGAATGCATAAGAGAAAAACGACAGGCACTAATATTCGTCAACAGAAGGGGGTACGCTCCAAAGCTCATATGCAGGAATTGCGACCACAAATTCGAATGCAACATATGCTCTACCTGGCTATGCTATCACATGAAACGAAACATACTCATGTGTCATCATTGCGGTAACTTCCGTAAATTCAAAGAAACATGTCCAAATTGCTCCAGTAAAAATCTCTCGTTCATAGGTGTAGGCATAGAACAAGCGCAATCTATACTTAAAAAACTCCTGCCAGACTCGCGTATAGAAGAATTATCTAGTGATACAATAGATAGCCAAGACAAAATACAAAAGACAATAGACAAAATCAATAATATGGAGGTCGACATAATACTTGGTACACAAATCATAATAAAAGGCCAAAATTTCCACAATATACAGCTAGTTGTGGTATCCTCAATAGACGGCATGTTGCATAGCAATGACTTCAGAGCCATAGAGAGGTCCTACCAAACATTTCACCAGGTTGCCGGAAGAGCCGGGCGCAAGGAATCCGGCGCCCAAGTCATACTGCAAACATATGACGAACAAAGTAATATAATAAAAACCATAGCAAACGGAGATATAGAAAAGCTATACGACATGGAAATCCGCAACAGACGCATACTACAAATGCCTCCATTCGGAAAAATTATTTCAATACTTATATCTTCAACAAATTTAATTGCAGCCAACCATTGCGCGTCAGAAATAGTAAAAAGAGCCCCCAGTGACCCAAATGTAAAAATCGTAGGACCAATAGAGGCGTCAATACTTAAAATCCGCAACCGCTATAGAATCAGAATTATGGTTAACTCAGCAATCAACTACAATCTCAACGGGTATGTTACGTCATTGTTGTCAGGCCTTAAACAACCCAAAAATACAAGAATAATCGTAGATGTAAATCCATATGATTTTTATTAAATCTAATAAAATATTAAACAAAATCAAGCTTCCATTGTTCAGTAATAAAATGTTAAAATCACACTATAGTACCGCATGTGCATAAGGCGATAATGACACAAGATACCAACAAAACCAAGGCTCTAGACGCAGCTCTCCAACAGATAGAAAGAACGTTCGGACGCGGCTCTGTAATGAAACTCGGCCAAAGAGAAGTCATAGAAATAGAGGCAATACCAACAGGATCAATAGGACTTGATATAGCTCTTGGTATAGGAGGCTTACCGCGCGGACGTATCATAGAAATATACGGGCCAGAGTCATCAGGTAAAACAACCCTCACATTACACGTCATAGCAAATACCCAAAAACAAGGCGGTACATGCGCATTCATAGACGCGGAGCATGCTCTTGACCCGGTATACGCAAAAAAGCTTGGCATCAACATAGATAACCTAGTCATCTCGCAACCAGACACAGGTGAGCAGGCTTTGGAGATAGCCGATACACTTGTAAGAAGCGGGGCGATAGATGTTCTCGTGGTAGACAGCGTTGCAGCCCTTGTACCGAAGGCAGAGCTTGAGGGAGAAATGGGCGATTCACACATGGGTCTTCAAGCGAGACTGATGAGCCAAGCACTACGTAAATTGACTGGATCCATATCCCGCACAAATTGCATGGTTATATTCATCAACCAAATCCGCTCAAAGATCGGCGTTATGTTCGGGAACCCAGAAACAACCACAGGCGGTAATGCTCTGAAATTCTACGCGTCCGTTCGCCTCGATATTCGCCGTACCGGGCAAATCAAGGACAAGGAAGAAATGCTCGGCAACCAAACCAGGGTTAAGATCGTCAAAAACAAGGTAGCACCTCCTTTCAAGGTCATAGACTTCGACATCATCTACAGCGAAGGTATCTCCAAAACAGGTGAACTACTTGATATAGGCGCCAAGGCTGGTGTGGTAGAAAAATCCGGTTCATGGTATTCATACAAGGGAACGAAGCTAGGGCAGGGCAGAGAGGTTGCTAAGAAATATCTCAAGGAAAATCAAAAGATAGCCGACGAAATTGAATCGGCAATTAAGGCCAAGGCAGGGGTACTGTCGGAAGCTATGATAGGGGATTCCAGAGATGATGATTTTAGCGATTCCGATCTAGACACACCAGAGCAAAACATTTCCACGGGAAGCAAACAAGAATCACAAGAGGAAGCGTAGTCTTCGCAAAGAATCTAGGGCCAATATATTTATATCTCGGCCCTTCGTCAATATAAAAACATATACAAAAACAAAATAATATGTCAAAATTCACAACACAATTCGTATGTCAGGAATGCGGTGCGAGCCATCACAAGTGGACCGGCAAGTGCGACGGATGCGGCACCTGGAACAGCCTGATAGAAGAGGTCGTACTCAAGGGTGGAGCCGGCCAGAGCGGTCAAGAAGGCCACTCCCATGCAGATCTACTTGATTTTGTTGGGGTCACAACAGAAAATATACATGAACAACAGCAGAAAAATCGTAAACTCACAAGGATAAGCGAGCTTGATCGTGTTCTGGGTGGCGGCTTCGTTGATTCATCAGTCGTACTTCTTGGTGGACCGCCCGGCATAGGTAAATCCACTCTACTGCTACAAATACTAAACAGCCTGGACCCAAACTGCGGCATCAAAAACCTTGTATACATCTCGGCGGAAGAATCGGTAAACCAGGTGCTTCTGAGAGCAAATCGCCTTGGGATAGACAGGGACGACATCAAGATAGCAACGTCATCAAGCATAGAACAAATAGCGTCCACGATATCGAAGTACAAGAACGACGCCATAGTTATCGTAGACTCGATCCAAACAATCTCAACAAAGCTGATTCAATCTACAGTCGGAAGCGTATCACAGGTAAGATACTGCACCCAGGAGCTGGCCAACATAGCAAAATGCAATAATATCATCGTAATAATCGTTACACACATTACAAAAGACGGAATGATAGCCGGGCCAAAAACCTTAGAGCACATGGTCGACTGCGTACTATATTTCGAGGGAGACAAGGCTCTCCACAACTATCGCCTCCTCCGCTGCGTAAAAAATCGATATGGCCCAACGGACGAGATAGGCATACTCACGATGACTGAAACCGGTTTGCATGAAGTCAGAGACCCATCTTCAATATTCTTGTCCGGCGACAAGGACAACAATGTTGGTATGGCAATTTTCTCCGGCATCGAGGGGACTCGCTCAATACTGTTTGAAATCCAGGCCCTGGTATCATTCACAAACTCCCCGATACCAAGAAGATCCTCAGTCGGCTTCGATGCAAACCGTATGATTATGCTTCTGGCCGTCTTGGCTACAAAGTGCAAGCTCAACTTCAACAACAAGGATGTTTATGTAAATGTAGCAGGGGGAATGAAGGTTACTGAGAGTTCAGCCGACATGTCTATCCTTGCCGCAATCGTATCTGCAGCCCTGAATCGTCCAATACCAAGCGGATGGCTCTTCTTTGGCGAGATAAGCCTGTCTGGATCGATCCGCAAGGCCTACATGTCCCACCAACGCATAAAAGAAGCCCAGAAACTTGGTTTTACAGATGTCTTCGTGGCCCACAATACAGACGACCTGGACCAATGCGATACAATAAGAATCCACAGGCTTAAAACAATTAGGGATCTCATTGCAGTGATAAAGGAGTCCCAGGAATGATAGTTGTCTTAGGAATTAACATTTCGGATCTAGCTCTTGACGATGATTTACTGGTTTTCAGCAAAAACCAATGTATAAATTTAACAATGCCCCACTACACACTACGTTAAGAGCCTAAGAAATAAAATTTACCGCAAAAAAAATCATGCATTGTAGATATTCATTGACATATAATATCACTTGTTAATATCTACAATATAATAAAAACAAATACCAGAACCAAAAAAACTTGTGATTATTGGTATTGAATACAAGTATCTAGCTTACTTTTTTATAGATGATTGAGAACCAATGGACTGCGAAGATATATTGCTCTCTCCATTGGCAAACTCTGAGCTGCTATTTTTTGACCCAGGAGGTGTTGTGGCGTTTTTAAGCTCTTCTAGAGTTCTAATTGGATTCTGATACATACTTGGTGAATCAAAATTTATAGAACTTAAATTCTCAACCATATATATTGGATTATAAAGCCTATTTTTATCATACTGAATATTATTTGTTATACCATTTTTCATTAATGGATTTTTCTGTAAAGATAGATATACTCTATCAGTATCGACTAATAATCTGAAAAAAGACTCACAACCTATCTGTTTACCATTATAGCAATTCACAAATATATATAAAATCTTTTTATTGCAAAAATTACTTATGAATTTTACACAATAAAAATCACTGTCACAATATGATAGAGATAATTCGCGCCTCTTACCGCCTTCCTTAAATATTAGATTCGCATTACAAATATAATCTTTGGATAAAAGTATAGCCTTGCCTGATTTAATTTCATACGATTTACCATTACTTTCAATTTTACTACTCTTTATACAGTCAGGCAAAACAAAAACAACATTATTAACCAAGTTTGAATTACTTGCAACACACCTAAAAGCACAAAAAATTGACATTATTAATATAAAACACCTTATCTTCATTTCTTTTGACCTCCAAAATAATAATTTAAATCTATACAATTAATATTACACAATAATTTTTTAATGTATCGCCCCTCATACTTAACCAATAAATAATTCGTACAAAAATTATTTATATTTTTATTATCACATAAACAAATAATTCCAGCACGATTATTATTTATGCATCTGTAGCACCGCTTATCACTATGATGTATAAGCATTTCTATTGGTAAACAGTCTATGTGACTTATACAATCTATACAATTAGATTGCAATATATAGCATTTCGCTTGATCAGATGTATTTGTTGGTCTATATGATAACATCTTCCCTATTTTGCATTCTAAATCAAGGCAAATATCAAGCCTACAACTATTACATAAATAATTTGCAACCACCGAATATGCACATTCATTATGAACTGTATTATAACCACTGCCAGGTTTATATATTACCATTTCATTTAATAACTTGTCATTACATTCATTCCAATAGCTACATTTTGAATATTCAATATTTATCAATCCATTGTATATAACATATGAAGTATTTTGCACAATACAGATATTTTGAGACTGTCAACCCCAAAAGCCCTAACATCTGATACAATATAACCATATTAGTTATATGGATCAATAAC